>NZ_JBATXN010000525.1:0-8439 GCF_049673265.1 Mycobacterium sp.
GGATCGGGCTTCGGCGGCAGCGTCACCGCGTTGCGGCTGACGGAGAAGGGCTACCGCGTCGGCGTCCTGGAGGCGGGCCGACGTTTCACCGACGACCAATTCGCGAAAACCAGCTGGCGTGTGCGCAGTTTCGTTTGGGCGCCGAAACTGGGCTGCTTCGGCATCCAGCGCATCCACCTGCTGCGCGACTGCGTGATCCTGGCCGGCGCCGGCGTCGGTGGCGGGTCATTGAACTACGCGAACACCCTATACAAGCCCCCGGCTCCGTTCTTCAACGATCCGCAGTGGAAGCAGATCACCGACTGGGAAGACGAGCTGACGCCCCACTACGAGCAGGGCCAACGCATGCTCGGTGTGGTGCGCAACCCGCACATGACCCCGGCCGACGAGATCATCAAGACCGTCGCCGACGACATGGGGGTGGGTGACACATTCGTCCAGACACCGGTCGGGGTGTTCTTCGGCGAACCCGGCAAGACCGTTCCCGACCCGTTCTTCGGCGGCACCGGGCCCGAGCGCACCGGCTGCATCGAATGTGGCGACTGCATGGTCGGCTGCCGGTACGGCGCCAAGAACACGTTGGTGAAGAACTATCTCGGCCTGGCCGAAAGTGCCGGTGCCACGGTGCATCCGCTGACCACCGTCACCTCGCTGCAGCAGCACCCCGACGGGGTGTGGAACGTCGACACCGTGGCGACCGGCGCGGTGCTGCGCAAAAAGCGCCAAACCTTCACTGCGCCATACGTGGTGCTGGCCGCCGGCACCTGGGGCACCCAGAACTTGCTGCACAAGATGAAAGACACCGGTACGCTGCCCAAGCTGTCCGACCGGCTCGGTGTGCTCACCCGCACCAACTCCGAGTCGATCCTGGGCGCCACGAAATACAAGGTCGACCCGGCCCTGCAGCTGACCCACGGCGTGGCCATCACCTCTTCGATCCACCCCACCGGCGACACCCACATCGAGCCGGTGCGATACGGCAAGGGCTCCAATCTGATGGGCATGCTGCAGACCCTGATGACCGACGGCGGCGGCCGCTGGCCGCGCTGGGTGAAGTTCATCGCCCTGGCCGCCAAGAGCCCGGCGGCGCTAATGCGTGTGTTGACGGTAAAGAACTGGAGCGAGCGCACCGTCATCACCTTGGTGATGCAGCATCTGGACAACTCCATCACCACATTCACCAAACGCGGACTGCGCGGGCGCCACCTGTCGAGCAAGCTGGGCCACGGACAGCCCAACCCGACGTGGATCCCGGTCGGCAACGAAGCGACCCGCCGGATCGCCGAGAAGATCCACGGCGTGCCCGCCGGCAGCTGGGGCGAACTATTCAACATTCCGATGACCGCACATTTCCTCGGCGGCTGCGTCATCGGCGCCGACCCCGAGCACGGGGTCATCGACCCCTATCACCGGGTGTACGGCTATCCCACCCTCAGCGTCGTCGATGGCTCGGCGGTCTCGGCAAACCTGGGCGTGAACCCCGCATTGACGATCACCGCGCAGGCCGAGCGCGCGGCTGCGATGTGGCCCAACAAGGGGCAGACGGACCTGAGACCCGAGCAGGGCCAGGGCTACCGCCGGATGCAGCCGATCGTTCCGAACAGCCCTGTTGTTCCGGAAGGCGCGCCGGGCGCACTGCGGCTCCCTGTCGTCGAGATACGGCCGACGGGCACCGACACACCACAGAGGCCGGGCGCCGGAGTCGCCTGAGGCTGAAGGCAGTTTGGCGCGACAGGCGTTGCTCATCGACTTCACTCACGCTCGTTGCGTCGGATGTCCCAGCACTCAGGTGGGCGGGGCTGTCGCTTTCGTCAGTGAAATGGGCCGCAGGTAGTTGCCTTCCAGCGTGCGGTGCCACCATGCATGATCACGCCGCAGTTCGGCAACGGTAGTAAACCGGTATCGGTAGAGCTGAGCGCGCACGTACCGCGGCGGCGAATCCAGGAACGGATTGTGCCGAAGCAGGCGCAGCGTCGCCGGGTCATTCTGCAAGAGCCGCACCATAAATGGCCGCAGCCAGGGGTATGCGTAGTGCGGTGAGATCGCGGCAAACCACATCAGCCAGTCGAGTCGAAGGTGATACGGCGCCCATTGCGGCGGCGCTCGCCGCACCGATCCGGGCTTGCCTTTGAACTCGTATTCTTTCCACACCGTCTGATCGGTGAGCTTCGGCTCGTCGGTGCCTTCGATCACCACCTCCCGGCGGGTTCGGCCGACGGTGCCGAACGCGCCGTAGGTATTGATCAAATGATATGCATTGAACGACATGTTCATTCGCTGCCGCCGAGAAATCATGTTGGCCACCGGGAAATAGGTCAGCACCACGGTGAGCACCGCAAATACGATCACCAGGCCGGCGAACCATTTAGGAGCTGCAGCCAGCGTTGGCTGCTGGGGGATCGGCAGCACCGCCGCCGCCGACGACGTGTCGATTGCGCTGCAGCCCAACAGAATCGTCAGCCAGTTGAGCCAGGCGAAGTTGCCGGACAACACCAGCCACAGTTGGGTGATGACCACGATCGTTCCGGCGATGCTGGCCACCGGCTGCGGGGCGAACAATCCGAACGGGACGACGAGCTGTGCGAAATGGTTACCGAGGACTTCCACCCGATGCAGCGGTTTGGGTAGGTGATGGAAGAACCAGCTCAACGGTCCCGGCATCGGCTGAGTTTCGTGGTGGTAGTACAGGCAGGTCAGGTCGCGCCAGCACGAATCGCCGCGGAGCTTGATCAACCCCGCGCCGAATTCGAGTCGGAAGAGCAGCAGACGCGCCAGCCACATCGCCAGTACCGGCGGCGCCACCCGGTCGTTGCCGAGGAAGATCGCCAGGAAACCGGTTTCCAGTAGCAGCGACTCCCAGCCAAACGAGTACCACGTCTGCCCGACGTTGACGATCGACAGGTAAAGCACCCAGAGCAGGAGCCACACCAACACCGAGGCGAACAACGGCATTACGCCGGCCAATCCCAACGCCATCGCCGCTGACAGCAGCGCACCCAACCAGGCGAGCGTTGCGAAGAAGCGATCGGAATAGTGGAGGTGGAAGACGCTCGGCGCTTTACGAAAGGATTGCCGGGCCAGATATTGCGGAATTGGCAGTAGCCCGCGCTCGCCGATCAGCGCCCGAAACTGTCGTGCTGCACCAACAAAGGCGAGCACATAAACGACCGCGATGCCGCGCTCGAGTATCAGCCTGCCCAACCAATACTCGGGTGCGTTAAACCATCCCATGTCCGTGACTCCTCGCACGGTGGACGTCTGTGACCATCCTGCCGCGTGCATAGCCCGCCCGGGTGAAAACCCGCCGTTGCGCTCACTTCGGTCCGAGGACGTGGGGCGGTGCAACCCCGGCGATCACGGCACCGATGTTGGCCAGCGCGATGTTGTATCGATCCCAGTAGCTGCTGTGCGGGTCGACACTCGGCAGCCCAGCCGGCCCAGCCGGTCCCGGGTCGGCCGCCAAACCACGGGCACCGAAGTTGGGTGCGGTCGGGTCGGGTCCCAGCGTCCATTCGGTGACCACGCCGCTGATGCCGATGATGTCGTTGGCCGCCCGCATCGCATACACGTGGGCGCCGGGGTTCAGGCTGAGGCCGCCGGCGCGATCTACCAGCATCCCCGGGCTGCCGACCGCGATGACATTGTCGGCATCGAGGTGATATCCACCTGACGCTGCGGCTCCGATCAGCGTCGAGCCGTAGCTATGGCCGATTACGGTGTCGATCGAGGCCGGCCCGAGGTGCGAGGCCCGAAGGCCAGTTTCGAACGCGTCCAAACCACCGGCACCCGTCCTGGTGGCATCACGAAAGGCCGCGTGGCTCAGGCTCATTGGCCGGTCATAGCCCATCCATATCGTGATCGATACATCACGAACGCCAAGAGTTTTGTCTGCGGTGCGCGCGGCGTTGTACATCGCCACTGATCTTGCGTCGCTGAACGGCAGCCGGGCCGGGTCCTGGCCGGTTCCTGGTACGAATATGCCGTTGCGTTTGGCGTAGTCCGGGTTTCCGATGGCCACCGCTACGTGGCCGGTGTCGTCGAGATAGCCCAGGTAGCGACTCATCTCATCGCTGCGATCCAGGTCGGCTCGTACCGCCTGATACCCCTGCAGTTGGTGTCGGAGCGCAGCCAACTGTGATTGCAGTGCATAGAGCGCGCCGTCGTCGACGTTGTGGCCGGCCAGCATGTCGTCGATGCTGTGCTCCATCCGGTCAATGTCAGCTCCGGCCTGCCGCTGGAGTTCCTGCAGGTGCAGCCGGTTGTAGTGATCTTTGCCCAAGTGATCCGTTGGGTCCCATGGCATCCCGGCGTGGTTGCCGATGTTGTGGTCTTGGTTGTAAAGCCAGTCCTTTTCTTCCGGGTTGAGCTGATTCCATAACTGGTTGAACTGCCTCGGGTCATTGGGCAGCGGCTCACAAAGCGCATCCCGGGCCGGGCGATTGTCGCGTATTCCAGGCGGTAGGGGCGGGTCCCCCGCGGCGAAATTGATCGCCTTCGCCAGCTCCTGGTCGACCGCGTGGGCTTCGGCCACAATCGCGTCTAACCGTGGCTGCAGCCGCATTTCGGCGATCAATGCAGCCGTCGGCGGCCCGCTGAACATCGCATTCCGCACCACCTTGTTGGCTATCGGGTCGATCGTCATCTGCAGCTCGACGGCATCGAGGCGCAGAATGCGCAGTGCCGTCTGCACGTGTTCGATGCCGTCGGCGGCCTTGCTCGCCGCCTGCGCCACCGCCAATGACTCGTTGCCGTGTGCGTCGAGGTCTTGGCGAATTGCGGCATTGGTGTGCTTCCTGGTCTCGGCGGTGGCCCCCTCCCAGGTGTCGAATATCGCCAACGAGCTCAGCCGACGCGACGCCTCGAGCGTGGCCTGCCCGCGCGCGAGAGCCGCGTGGAACACCGTCCGCACCGCATCGACGTTCCACCGATCAATATCGGCCACCGGCAAGCTCATGCGTTATGCCGTAACAGCGTTGAAGATTGGGAACAACTCACCCGCTGGCTGAATTGCTTACCGGGCGGATGTGTGCCATGACGTCGCCGCGGCTGCCAGCGTCGCGATCGAAATCAGCGCCAGCAGTTGCACGCCGGCTGAATGCCCGGCGTAACCGTCGACCGCCCGCCACGGATGCCGGGACAGTGCCGCGCCGGCCAAGATCAGCCCGCCGGCGGTCAACCCCACGGTGGCCACGTCTCGCCGCCGGGGGCGGTCGCGCAGCACCCACTGCATGCCGAGGGCGGCGCCGAACACCAGCAGGCCGACCGCTCCGGCAATCACTGTCCCGCCCGTCAGCACGGCGATAGCCACCCATGGTCCGGGCGCCCACGGGGGCGCGGGTGGGTCAGCGCTTCGCCGAGGCCGATGCGGCCACCACGTCATCAGGGCCAACAGCGGCAGCAGCGCCAACCCGGCGGCCAGGCCGGCGCGATACAGCGCGTTAGGTGCAAAGGTCAGCGTGGCGGTGCCTGACGTTCCCGCCGGCACCACCCAGCCCTGCTGCCAGCCGTCGACGGCCACCGGCGTCAGCCGAGTCCCGTTGTCGGTGTGGGCGACCCAACCGGGATTGATGCTTTCCGGCACCACCAGTACCCGCGACGTCGACGTCGCTGGTATGTGCACCTCACGACGGGCCGGACCCCATGCGCCGGTGGCGGCGGG
Organism: Mycobacterium sp.; assembly: GCF_049673265.1. Classification (GTDB taxonomy): domain Bacteria; phylum Actinomycetota; class Actinomycetes; order Mycobacteriales; family Mycobacteriaceae; genus Mycobacterium. Next base: position 5,660 of record NZ_JBATXN010000525.1, read on the forward strand.
CGTCACGGATATGGCTGTGCCGGAGGGTGATTCGGCTGCGCGCGGAGAAGACAATTCCGCGCCGTCGACGACGAATTGCGGGCCTGGACTGATCAATAGCTCCTGCTGACCGGTCGGCAACAGGATCGGGTCCCGGTCGCATACCTCGGCGGCTACCGGCGCGCCGTCCAGCAGCGCGCCCACCGTGGTCTGGATCGCGGTGTGCACAAAACGGCCGGCGATCGCGATGACCGGCCCATGAGCGCAGTCGACGGTGACCTCACGAGCACGGTTGCGGGCGGCGTTGGCGGCACCAATCGGTCTGCCGTCGGCGCTGAGGACCGAAATCTCGGCCAGCCCAGGCGGTTTGAGCTGATCGAAGCCCAGCGCGGTGCGGTCGATCACATCATCCCAGTCGAGCAGGCTGAGCGTGACCATGTCGGTGACGCGGGATTTCAGCGGCAGGGTTTCCTGCGCGGTGAGCTCGCGGACCTGCGGGCCGTCCCCGAGGTCGACGGCGACCGTGGTCGGGTGAGCTGGAACTGACGACCGACTGGGGACCAGTCGTAGCCCGGCCACTTCCGTTGGCCTGGGCAAGGTGAGGGTCAGCGTGGCGGGCGTCTTGTGCTGCACCACGCGCTGCGGTGCCGTCCACGCGGTGGCCGGATCACCGTCGGTGGCGGCATAAGCAGAGCCCAGAACGTCGACCAGATCGGCGTCACCGCGGGCCCGGACGGTGTCGGGCTCGGCAATCAGGTCGGCCAGTTTGGGGCTGGGCCGCGCGCGCACCCACAACGTTGGCAGCACCGAAACCGGTTGTGGCACAGTCAGTGTGCGGCTGAACGTGACCGGTGTCTCGGGCACCAGCGCCATCGAGGCCGCACACTGCACGGCCGTCGGGCCCTCAGCGCAGCCCGCCCTGCCCAGAAATTCCGAGCCCAAGTCCCACCGCGCGACAGCGGTATCCGGCGGGGGACCGGGAACCGACACGGTGTGCCGCAGATCGATCGGGTGCGCGAACCCGGAGGCGTCGTACTGGGTGATCGACAAGTCGGTGATCGCGAACTGCACTCCCGCCGAACCGTCGTCGGTGCCGATCGCGGTGATTCGCACCCAGGGGGTTTCGCCGTAGGGCAGCGCCGCGGTAAGCGGTTTGCCGGCCTCGTCGTACCGCAGCGTCGTGGTGCCGGTGGCGGTGGCGACTTCGATGCGGCGGACTTGGGCGCCGACTGCTGTCGCGCTGGGCGTGATGGTGATGACGCTGTTGGTCATCGGATGGTCAAAATCGACTTGCAGCCATTGACCGACGGCGGACTGCAGCCCGTTGGACACCCATGCGGTCGCCGAATCGCCGTCAATCGCGGCGGCGGGCGAGGCCGCCGGGGCGACGTCGGGCAGCGCCGTGGCATCCGATGACGAACTCGACACCGTAAGCCGGCCGCCGGTCCAGGAGCCGTAGACGGTCTCAGCGCCCGGGGTCGGGTAGTCGGGTACCCGGTTGAAGGTGCGTCGGGCGTCGCCGACGGCCCGGATCGCCGACGAGTGGTCATCGACGCGGCCATAGTCGGTCTCCCGGGCCACCGGCGTATCGGTGACAGTGACCCCGGCTTGTCCGGACACCGGTAGACCGGCGCGTCGAGCGTCCGCAGTCATCAGCGCCGGGCCCAACGGCGGCTGACCGGATAGCCGTCGGCGTTCGTCAAGGCGCAACAGCACTTCCGGCCCGCCGTCGACGCGGGCCAGCTGATCGGTGTCGGCCAGGTAGGGGCCGCCGTGTTCGCCCTCGGAGGCAACTCGGTAGATCTCCACGGCCGGATACCGCGGCCGCAATCCACTGTCGGTGACGAAGCCCGACACAGGGCCCGCCCCGACCGGCGCGCCGAACTGGGCGACTTTGGCCAGCCGCGGCGATCCCGCAATGGCGCGGTGCACCAGAATCGGGCGTGCCGAGCGCGAGGTGTCAGGGTCCAGATCGTTGCGCACGACGACATACGAGATGCCTTGGCGGGCAAGCGTATCGGCCAGGCCAGCGGAGGGTCTGCCGGCGGCGAACAGGCGTTGCACCGAATCCAGCGCCCGGATCGTTTGCGGCGGGGTCAGCGGGATGGAGTCACGCACCCCCCACGGGCTGTTGCCAAGTACCTGCAGAGGTTCGTCGTGGCTGGTGCCCCACACCTGGGTGGCAAAGGGCGCGCCCGGAACCACCAGCACTCGGCCCGCGATCGGTGTACCGGTGTTATGCGCGGAGAGCCAGCCGGCGGCCTCATGCCAATACCGCGGTATTGCGGTGAACGTTCCGGGCGGGGTGATCCGACCGGTCCATGCCAGCGACGTCCCGGCCATCAGCGCGGTCAGGATCACGATCGCGGCCGCGACCCGCTTGTCCCGCTCCGGGTGAGCGAACGCGTGGATCCAGGCGGCTTTCGGTGCGCTCGCCGGTAGCGGGATCCGGCCCAGCACCTGCGCCAGACCCAAAACTATCGGGATCCGGATCACCGACTCCAGCTTGTGGACGTTGCGCAGCGGCGCGCCGCCGGAGTCCAGGAAGGCTTGCACGTGATGTGCCAGCGGTGAGCCGAGCCCGCCGCTGTATCCGGCGGCCAGCAGCACCACTCCGACCAGCAGCATCGTCACCAGCCGCCCGCGCGCCGGCAAATCCCGCATCGCCAGCCCGGCCAGCCCGGCCGCTGCCACCAGGCAGGTGGCCAAGATCGCAACCGATCCGGTGACCAAGGGTGCGCCCGCCGTCGCGTCCGGCGCCACGAACGGAGTCCAACTGTCGGTCCCTCGCAGCACTTCGA
>NZ_JBATXN010000526.1:0-2151 GCF_049673265.1 Mycobacterium sp.
CATCTTGATGGCCCGGTTTGGTCTGCATGATCTCTTGAATCACCACGGCCGCGTTGAAATTGGCGTCGTGCAACTGGGCGAGTGTCTTGGTGCTCGGCCCCGGGTACATGATCCGTCCCTCGCCCGAGGCGCCAATGTCGGCGAGGAATGTCGACCACTTGCCCGCAGCAGCCTCGTGGCTGCCGCCCCGTGCCTGCGCCGCCCCGATGCGGGCATAGTCGGCGAACGCGTCGATCTCCCAGATGATCGTGACCTGAGGCCAGTGCCCGTTGTAGGGGGTGGTTTCCCACAGGCAGAACAATCGGGCGCCGAGTTCTTCCATCATCGGCTGGTAGGTGTCGACGAACGCTTGCGTAAACCCGTCGCTTGTTCCGGAGCCCAGCGCAATCGTCTCGTGCAGGTAGAGCAACGTGTGGCTGTGGTACTTCCGCATCAGCCGACCGGGATCAGCTCGGAATCGACTGGCAGGCAGGCTTTCATGTCGCTGCGCAATGCCTCAGTCGGACCGACCGCATCGACAATGCCGGCCGCGGTGAGCGCATGACGCTTGAAGGCGCGGGCGGCACCGCTGAGTACATGCTGCACCGCGGTCGTCCGGTGTCCCACGGTCAGCGGCCAATCGTCATGCCAGAGCGTGACTTCCGTCATCCAGCGATCCAGCGCTTCCAGTACCTGCTGCCGAATTCGTACGTCCGATGCGAACATGTCTGCGCTGACCGCCAGACCGCGGGCCGGGCATCCGGTGTTGGCCACCGGGATCTGGGCGTCGAGCTCGGATGCTTGCATGCCCAGGATCTGCAATGGGCGGGTATCGCACTGCTGCGGTAACAGCACGGTGACTTCCCAGCCGGCTCGCACCCGGTCGTACAGCCATCCCCCGATGGAGCACACCACGTCGGCAGGACTCGAGGCGACAACGTCGAGGCGATACTTGACCGCAGCGCCGTCGTAGCGCCGTGAAGGCGGCCGCCGCTTCTCGAAGCCCACCTCGAAGGTACTCATCGCATCCCTTCAGCAGATCGAACAACCGGTCGGCCCGAGGGGCCCGACCCAGCATTACATTTCTGCGTCAATCTGTAAAGGTGCGCCTCGCTGCCAATTCGGCGAGAACCTCCTCGGTGTGCTCACCCAGCCGCGGCGCTATCGAGCGCGCCACCCACGGTGTGCCGTGGAAATCCGCCGGTGTCGCGACCATGGGCACAACTGCCGGCCCATCCGGCACGTCAACCATGCCACCGGCGGCGTGGAACTGCTCGTCGGCGACGACGTCTTCGATGCTGTTGACCGGCGACCAGAAGAAGTCCGGTTCGCTCGCGAAGATCTCCGCCCATTCGGCCAGCGGCTTGGTGGCAAAGATCTGGTCCAATTCGGCAATCAATGCGACGGCGTTGATGGCGCGGGCACGGGCATCGGCGAACCGCGGTTCAGCCAACCACTCGGCCTTGCCGACGGCACGGCACAGCGGCGGCCAATGGCGATCGACTTCCAGCCCCACGATCCAGAACCGCCGGCCGTCACCGGCGGCGTAGTTGTTCATGCACGGGTTGCCCATCTTTTCGCGTTGCCCGATCGCGACTGGCTGACCCGTCATCAAGTAGGTGTTCAAGTCGAAGCTGACGGTGTAGGCGCCTTGGCGGTAGAGCGACGTGCTCACCAGCTGCCCTGAACCGGTCCGGTCCCGGGCCAGCAACGCCGCGCAGATCGCTGCCGCCAACGTCATGCCGGCCGAGTGGTCGCCCATGCCGCCGCGTTGGAAGGGCGGTGTGTCGCCAGGGCGGGTCAGCAGATGTGCCACCCCGGCGCGTGACCAGAACGCCGCGATGTCGTAGGCAGCCCGGTCGGCATCGGGGCCGGTTTCGCCGTAGCCGGTGATCAGCCCGTAGACCAGGCGGGGGTGATTCGCCGCCACTGACTCGTAGTCCAGCCCGAGCCGACGCAACGCGCCGGGGCGGACATTCGTGACGAACACCTCTGCGCCGCTGACTAATTCGAGAGCTGCGGCGCGGTCAAGGTCGGTGGTGAGATCGAGGACGACACTGCGCTTGGATCGGTTGTCCATCTCGAAGGGTGGACTGGTGTCCATGTCGAGGCCCATCATCCGGCCGAACAGACGCGCCGGGTCGCCGGTCGGCGGCTCGATTTTGACGACGT
>NZ_JBATXN010000527.1:0-8434 GCF_049673265.1 Mycobacterium sp.
GAGCGCCAGATCGTGTTCGAGCGGTTCTCCCGCGGATCGACCGCGTCGCATTCGGGCTCCGGCCTCGGTCTGGCATTGGTGGCCCAGCAGGCGCACCTGCACGGCGGTACAGCGTCGCTGGAAAACAGCCCGCTGGGCGGGGTGCGTCTTTTCCTGCGTCTACCCGGCCCCAGCTGACTTACTCGTTTTCGACCGAACGCCGCACCGGCACTTCACGTTCGACGCGGCGAACAGTCAGCGCGAACGTCAGCAACAGCCCGAGTAGAAACGCCAGTATCACCAGCCCGTAGTTCACCTGGCCCATCACTGTGCTCCAATCTCACGTGAACCGGGCATGTCGTCGAGGGCTTGCTCTTCGGTGCTGCGCCTGATCATTATGCTGGCAATCAACAAGGCAGCTGCCGAGCCGATCGCGAAAGCCACCAGGTAGCACAGCCATTGAATGATGAAGCTCATGGGTGAATTCTCCTTAGCCGACCACGATTTCGACGCGGCGGTTCTTGGCTTTACCGTCCGGGCTGTTGTTGTCGGCGACCGGGTCGGCGGCACCGCGGCCTCTCGCGGTCAGGTGATCACGTGCGACACCGCGGGAGACCAGGTAATCAGCGACGGCGTCTGCCCGAGTAGTGCTCAACGGGATATTGATCGCGTCGTTACCGGCATTGTCGGTGTAGCCGTTGATGGTCACGCTGACACCCGGGCAATCCTTCAGCTTGTCCGCGACCTGATTCAGAGTCTGTTCGGCGGCGGCCGACAATGACGTGCCATCGCTGGCAAAAGATATCGGCCCCAAGGATTTAACAGCCGACCGCAGGTTGCTGCAGCCATTGCCCGGGCCAAGAGCCGGCACCGGGCCTGGCGGTGCGCTCGCCGTGACGGACCCGCCGATTCCCATCGTGTCAACGATATTCAAATTCGGCCAGGCCGCGACAGCAGCCTGCTCGATGACGTCCTGCTGACCTCCCGACCCCGTCGTCCCGATCAGCGTGATGGTGTCATCCTTGACGGCGAGGCCGAAGTCGGGAACCGACGCCGCAGCCTTGAAAACCGGTGCGGCATTGGAGAAATCGAGAGAGGTGATATCCCGGTTGATCCGCACGTTGTCGACGATGTCGATATTCGGCCCGAAGCCCTCCTTCAGCGCCGCCAATAGCGAGGCCTTTGCCCCACCGGTGGGCATGTCCCCGGAAAGCTTGATGTCGTTGCCGCTGCGAGTAATTGACACCGGCGCCAGCGCTATTGCCGGAATCGTCGGCGTCGGCGGCACGCCGCCCGCCGGCTTGGGCGCATGCAGGGTCGGGAATGCGCCGGTCGGACCATTGACTCCCGGTCGGGTCCGGTCTAGCTCGCCATGGCCGATTACCGCCAGCAGTAGCGGAATAACGAGCAAGCCAACCAACCACGGCAGGCCCGGAAGCCGCACATAGTATTTCGAGGTTCGCCGCCACTCGGTGGCTTCGGCTACTTCGTCGGAACCCCCCACGGGCCCTCCCTGGAGTTAACGGGTGCTGAGCAGGTCGATCACGAATATCAACGTCTTGCCCGACAACTGATGCCCGGAGCCGGCGGGCCCGTAAGCCTGCGCGGGTGGGATCACCAGCTGACGCCGCCCGCCCACCTTCATACCGGGTATGCCGTCCTGCCATCCCTGGATGAGGCCGCGCAGCGGGAATTCGATGGGCTCGCCCCGACCCCATGAGCTGTCGAATTCTTCACCGGTGTCGTACTCGACACCGACGTAGTGAACTTCGACGACGCCACCGGGCACGGCTTCGGCGCCGTCGCCGATCACCAGGTCGTCGATGACGAGTTGCGCGGCCGCTGGACCGCTTGGAAAGTCGATCTCTGGTTTGCTTGGCACGGAAGCGACCCTAGTCCGGCACACTTGACTCGTGGAAGGGGACCAAACATGAGCGACAACCCAGACAGCCCAGCCTTGGCGCACATCCACGACCTCGTGGCGCAGGAGAAGACCCTCCGGGCGCAACTACAGCACCGCGATATCAGCGCATCCGAGGAGCACGAGCAGCTGCGCCGCATCGAGACCGAACTCGACCAATGCTGGGACCTGCTTCGGCAGCGCCGGGCGCTGCGTGAAGCCGGTGGCGACCCGAGCGCGGCAACAGTGCGCCCACCCGACGAAGTCGAGGGCTACCTGAGCTGACTGATGGCTGCCGACCCGGGTGACGTCGACGTCGTCATCGTGGGTGGCGGCCACAACGGCCTGGTCGCCGCCGCCTACTTGTCGCGGGCCGGCCTGCGGGTACGGCTGCTGGAGCGGCTGCAGCAGGTCGGCGGCGCCGCGGCGTCGGCGCGGATCTTCGACGGCGTCGACGCCCGGATATCGCGGTATGCGTACCTGGTGAGCCTGCTGCCGGCCCGCATCACCGACGACCTGGGTGCGCCGGTGCGGTTAGCCCGACGGGCGTATTCGTCGTACACCCCGGATCCGGCCACGGCCGGACGCACCGGCTTGCTGATCGGTGACGTCCCCGCCGACGCAGCCGCGTTCTACCGGCGCTGCCGCCCGGTGACGGAGCGCCTGTGGCCGACCCTGTTGGAACCGTTGCGCACCCGCGAGCAGGCCCGCCACCTTGTTGCCGACGATGCCGCATGGCGGGCCATGATCGATCGACCGATTGGCGATGCGATCGCCGATGCGATCGGCAACGACCTGGTCCGCGGCGTGGTGGCGACCGATGCGCTGATCGGCACCTTCGCCCGTCTTGATGACCCGTCGCTGCAGCAGAACGTCTGTTTCCTGTATCACCTCCTCGGCGGCGGCACCGGCGAATGGCACGTCCCGGTCGGTGGCATGGGTGCGGTGAGTGCGGCGCTGGCCGCCGCGGCAGTCCGTTGTGGAGCCGAAATCATCACCGGCGCAGAGGTTTACGCAGTCGACCCCGGAGGTGAGGTGCGTTACCGCCAACACGACGACGAGCATGTGGTGCGCGGTCGATTCGTGCTGGCCGGCGTCACACCGACGGTGTTGGCCGGCCTGGTGAGTGAACCAGCACCCGCACCGGCGCAGGGCGCCCAAGTCAAGGTCAACATGGTGCTGCAGCGGCTGCCCCGCCTGCGCGACGCCGATGTGAAGCCCGAGCAGGCGTTCGGCGGAACGTTGCACGTCAACGAGACCTGGACGCAACTGGACGCGGCGTATTCGCAGGCAGCCGGTGGAGCTTTGCCGGATCCACTGCCGTGCGAGATCTATTGCCACTCGTTGACCGACCCGACCATCCTGTCCCCCGCGCTGCGTGAAGCGGGCGCCGCGACGCTGACGGTGTTCGGCCTGCACACGCCCCATTCGTTGAACGTCTCCCGCGACCAGCTCACCGATGCCGTGCTGAAATCGCTGAATTACGTTCTGGCCGAACCGATTCAGGATGTCCTGCTAGAAGACGAAAACGGCCAGCACTGCATCGAGACGACGACCACCCAGGACCTGGAACACCGGCTGGGAATGACCGGCGGCAATATCTTTCACGGCGCATTGCGTTGGCCGTTCGCCGACGACGACGAGCCGCTGGACACCCCCGCCCGACGCTGGGGCGTGGCCACCGCCCACGAGCGAATCCTGTTGTGCGGCGCGGGGGCCCGCCGCGGCGGAGCGGTCTCCGGCATCGGCGGTCACAACGCCGCGATGGCGGTGCTGGCTTCTGCTCGGCGTGACTAGCGCGCGTCGATGGTGGCGTAGTTGCGCTCGGTGGAGCCGGTGTAGATCTGGCGGGGACGGCCGATCTTGCTGTCGCCCTCGTCGTGCATCTCACGCCAATGCGCGATCCATCCGGGCAGCCGCCCAAGCGCAAACAGCACGGTGAACATCCGCGTCGGGAAGCCGAGCGCCCGGTAGATCAGGCCGGTGTAGAAGTCGACGTTCGGGTAGAGCTTGCGCTCGACGAAGTAGTCGTCGGTCAGCGCTGCCTCTTCGAGCTCCTTGGCGATGTGCAACAGGTCGTCGTCGCCGCCCAGCTTGCCCAGGATCTTGTCGGCCTGTTCCTTGACGATGCGCGCCCGCGGGTCGTAATTCTTGTAGACCCGATGGCCGAAGCCCATCAGCTTGACGCCTTCTTCGCGGTTCTTGACCTTGCGGACGAACTCGCCGACGTCGTCGTCGCTCTTGCGGATCTTCTCCAGCATTTCCAGCACGGCCTGGTTGGCACCGCCGTGCAGCGGGCCCCACAGCGCATTGATGCCGCCGGAGATCGAGGTGAACAGGTTGGCCTGCGACGAGCCGACCAGCCGCACCGTCGACGTCGAACAGTTCTGCTCGTGGTCGGCATGCAGAATCAGCAGCATGTCCAGCGCCCGGACGATCTCGGGGTCGACGTCGTAAGGCTCGGCGGGCAACCCGAACGTCATCCGCAGGAAGTTCTCCACCAGCGTCAGCTTGTTGTCCGGGTAGAGGAACGGCTGACCTACCGACTTCTTGTAGGCGTAGGCGGCGATGGTGGGCAGCTTGGCCAGCAGCCGGATCGTCGATAGCTCGACCTGCTCGGTGTCTGTCGGATCCAGGGAATCCGGGTAGTAGGCGGAAAGCGCGTTGACGGTGCTGGACAGCACCGGCATCGGGTGGGCGTTGCGCGGAAAGCCGTCGAAGAATCGTTTCAGGTCCTCGTGCAGCATCGTGTGCAACTGGATCTGGCGGGTGAACGAAGCCAGCTGGTCCTTGGTCGGCAGCTCGCCGTAGATGAGCAGGTAGCTCACCTCGATGAACGTCGACTTCTCGGCGAGCTGCTCGATCGGGTATCCGCGATAACGCAGGATGCCGGCGTCACCGTCGATGTAGGTGATGGAGCTCTTGCACGAGGCGGTGTTGACAAAGCCGTTGTCGAACGTGGTGTACCCGGTCTTGGACAACAGCGAGCCCAGCGCGACACCGTCGGCTCCCTCGGTGGCGTGGACGATATCGAGATCCAACTCACCACCTGGGTACTTCAGAGTGGCGGAGTCGTCGTTTGCGGCCACTGGAACCCCTTTGCAGTCTCGGCGGATGCTGGCCCTACACGGATGCTTATAGCTGAAGGTAGTCGTTATCGGGGCGGCGCGCCTGAGCGGGGCCCAGTCCGGGTCCGACGGCGGCCCGACGCAGTGATCCGCCTCACGGCTGCAAGCGTTGGACCTGGTCACCTGTGACACGAATCCGGTTGTGCAGCCGGTCTTCCCGGCCCTGCCAGAATTCGACAACCTCAGGCGCAATGCGGTACCCACCCCAGTTCGGGGGGACCGGAACCTGGTCGGAGTCGGCGAACCGAGCGGTCACCTCGGCGAGCTGATCGACCAGCGCCGCGCGGGAGGCGATCGGCTGGGACTGATGCGATGCCCACGCGCCCAGCTGCGAGCCGCGCGGCCGCTTCGACCAGTAGTTCTCGGTGGCCTGAGGGTCCACCTTGGTCACCGGACCGCGGATATGGAACTGCCTGTTCAGCAAATACCACGGAAAGGTCGCCGATGCGTACGGTGTCGCGGCCAGCTCGTCGCCCTTGGCCGAATCGTAGTAGGTGAAGAAGGTGATTCCGTCCTCGTCGACGCCCTTGCACAGCACCGACCGGCTGACCGGCCTTCCCGAGCCCACGGTGGCCAACACCATCGCGTTCGGCTCGGCGATCCCGGCATGCTCGGCTTCACCAATCCACTTGCGCAACAAGGCAACCCAGCCGTCGTCGAGCCAGTCGACATCGAGGTCGGGGCTACCGTCCTTCTCGATGGAGCCGTACTCCACCCGCATCCGGGCCAGGTGCTCGTTGTCTGGTCCTGCCATCGCGCCAACGCTACTCGCGGCGCCCCCTCGCAGGTTACCGACCGGTAGCGAACGGTCCGGACCGGCGTGGGAGAATTCAACCATGACTGTCATCCCGGACAAGATCCCGGAGAATTTCGTTGCCGGCCTCGAGGGTGTGGTCGCGTTCACAACCGAGATTGCCGAGCCCGACAAGGACGGCGGCGCCCTGCGTTACCGCGGCGTGGACATTGAGGATCTGGTGGGCCAGCGGGTCACCTTCGGTGACGCCTGGGCTTTGCTGGTGGACGGAAAGTTCGGCCATGGACTGCCCCCGGCCGAGCCATTCCCGCTGCCGATCCACAGCGGCGATGTCCGGGTCGATGTGCAGGCCGGCCTGGCGATGCTGGCGCCGATCTGGGGTTACAAACCGCTTCTTGACATCGACGACGCCACCGCCCGCGACCAGCTCGCCCGGGCGTCGGTGATGGCACTTTCGTATGTCGCGCAATCGGCCCGCGGCATCTACCAACCGGCAGTTCCTCAGCGAGTTATCGACGAATGCTCAACGGTCACAGCGCGTTTCATGACCCGATGGCAGGGTGAGCCGGATCCCCGGCATGTCGAGGCCGTCGATGCGTACTGGGTCTCGGCCGCCGAGCACGGGATGAACGCCTCGACGTTCACCGCACGGGTGATCGCGTCGACCGGCGCCGACGTCGCCGCAGCGCTCTCGGGCGCGATCGGGGCGATGAGCGGTCCGCTGCACGGTGGTGCACCTGCACGGGTGTTGCCGATGCTCGAAGAGGTCGAGCGCACCGGTGACGCCCGCGGACTGGTCAAGGGGATTTTGGACCGTCACGAGAAGCTGATGGGCTTCGGACACCGCGTCTACCGCGCCGAGGACCCACGTGCACGGGTGTTGCGGGCCACCGCCAAGCGGCTGGGCGCGCCGCGCTACGACGTCGCGGCGGCCCTCGAACAGGCAGCGCTCTCCGAGCTGCGGGAGCGTCGGCCGGACCGGCCGATCGAAACCAATGTCGAGTTCTGGGCGGCGGTGATCCTGGACTTCGCGCAGGTTCCGCCCAACATGATGCCGGCGATGTTCACCTGCGGTCGCACCGCCGGTTGGTGCGCGCACATCCTTGAACAGAAGCGACTAGGCAAGTTGGTTCGCCCGTCGGCCATCTATGTCGGCCCGGACCCGCGCAGCCCGGAGTCCGTCGAAGGCTGGGGCGACATCCCCAAGGCCTGACGCATGGCCTCGGCGGCGCCAGTCACGACTCGTCCTTATCCAGCTCGAATATCGGGATGGTTCGCGTGGTTTTTGACTGGTAGTTCGCGTACGCGAACGCAGGCTTGTTCGCGTTGATCTTGGGGATGACCGCCCCGCGTTCGGACGGGTCGAGTTCGCGCGCGACGACGTCGAACGAGCCGGTGGCGACCTCGACGTGCGCCTGCGGGTTGGCCCGCAGGTTGTGCACCCACGCCGGGTTGATATCGGCCCCGTCGTAACCGGCGACGATCAGCAGCTTGCCGTCGATGCGAAACACCACCAGCGGTGTGACGCGCGGCTTGCCGGACTTCGCGCCCGTCGTAGTGAGTAGCAACAGCTCATTGCCTTCGAATCGCCCCCCGACCTTGCCGGCGTTGGTGCGAAACTCGTTGGTGATAGTGCCGTTCAGTGCCTTTAGCGTCTCGCGATCGGGTTTCTGAGCCATTCAAAAGAGAGCTACCTGGTCGCGCGGTCTATTCCCAATTGGCGGCAATTGATCGGCGGTCATGGACGTTCTCTGACGACAACCCATCGCCACCTCGAGGTCTCTCGCTGGTCATGCAATGGGCACGTGATCCACGTGTCGGTGTCGGTGGCCCGTGATGAGATTTCATCGCGGCTCGAGTCAAAGAGTCGTACACCTACCGACACCAAGGAGGCCAGCATGGCAATCGCCGTCGAACCTGCACTGTCCCCACACCTCGTCGTCGACGACGCCGCCGCAGCGATCGACTTCTACGTCAAGGCTTTTGACGCCGAAGAACTCGGGCGAGTGCCCGGTCCCGACGGCAAGCTGATCCACGCCGCACTGCGCATCAACGGCTTCACCGTGCTGCTCAACGACGACTTCCCGGAAATGTCCGGCGGCAAGTCGACAACCCCGACGTCCCTGGGCGGAACTCCGGTCACCATCCACCTGACGGTGACCGATGTCGATGCCAAATTCCAGCGGGCGCTCGACGCCGGCGCCACGGTGGTCATGCCGCTCGACGACCAGTTCTGGGGCGACCGTTACGGCATAGTCGCCGACCCCTTTGGTCACCACTGGTCGCTGGGTCAGCCGGTCCGCGAGGTCATCCCGGACGAGATCGCGGCCGCGATGGGCCAGGGCTAGGCGAAGTCGGCCAATTGACGCAGCCGGTCGGCCAGCCGGCGCCGCAGTGGCGGTGCCGGCGCGGCGGCCGCGACCGCCAGCATGTCCTCGATCGAGGTGAACTTGTTGCGCGGCCGATCGCTGACGCTGCCCCGGGATACCTCGGCGGCGTCGATGGCCTGCCAGCCGGCGGCGTCAACAACAGCGGGCTGGCGCGTGCGGACCATCGCGTCCAGTGCCGACGGCTTGCCGATCGGATCGCGCAACCGCCTGTCGTTGAAATCGTCGACGAGTTGTTGCACGGTTTGCAGTGCGCACGACTTGTTGGTGCCGATGAATCCCGTCG
>NZ_JBATXN010000528.1:0-2696 GCF_049673265.1 Mycobacterium sp.
GGGCAACTTCTCCGTGCGCCTCGACGGGGACACCGCATCGTCGCGGACCATCTGCTTCAACCCGATGGTTCTAGGTGGTGACAAAGACCAGGTGATGTTCTGTGGGCTCTGGTATGACGACGAGTTCCTGCGCACCCCCGATGGATGGCGGATGACGCGCCGGGTGGAAACCAAGTGCTTACAGAAATTCCTGTGACGCCCGGCTACGGCGAATTTCAGGGTGAAGGCCTGGCTCTGGCACAATAGGCGGCTGTCTGCCCTGCAACTACGGCTGCTTGGTGGTCACACACGAGGCAAAACCGGATCCTGGCATCCCGCCCGGATCGCTGAATTGCGGCGTGACACCTATAGGAGAAGTCGCTTAACCATGGCTGTAAAGATCAAGCTCACCCGGCTTGGCAAGATCCGCAATCCCCAGTACCGCATCGCCGTCGCCGACGCGCGGACGCGGCGCGACGGTCGTTCCATCGAGGTCATCGGCAGGTATCACCCGAAGGAAGAGCCAAGCCTCATTGAGATCAACTCCGAGCGCGCCCAGTATTGGCTGTCGGTGGGTGCTCAGCCCACCGAACCCGTCCTCAAGCTGCTCAAGATCACCGGTGACTGGCAGAAGTTCAAGGGGCTGCCCGGTGCCGAGGGCAAGCTGAAAGTCGCCGCGCCCAGGCCGAGCAAACTGGAGCTGTTCAACGCCGCGCTGGCTGCTGCCGACGGTGCGCCCGACACCGAGGCCGCGACACCGAAGAAGAAGAAAGCTCCGGCCAAGAAGGCTGCTGCGTCAGACAAGGCTGAGAAGGCCGAGAAGGCCGACGAAGCCACCAAGCCTGCTGATGATGCCAAGCCTGCCGACGAAGCCAAGTCTGCTGATGAAGCCAAGCCTGCTGACGAAGCCAAGCCTGCTGACGAAGCCAAGCTGGCCGAACCGGCTGAGCAGGCCGAACCGGCTGAGCCGGCCAGCGAGAGCTGACTACTGTGATGACAAAGCCATGAGTACCGTCGTCGTCGACGCCGTCGAGCACCTGGTCCGCGGAATTGTCGACAACCCCGACGATGTCCGTGTTGACCTGGTGACCAGCAGACGTGGCAGGACTGTTGAGGTGCCCGTCCATCCCGATGATCTCGGCAAGGTGATCGGTCGCGGCGGGCGCACTGCGACGGCGTTGCGCACGCTCGTCGCCGGAATCGGTGGTCGCGGTATCCGAGTCGATGTGGTGGACACCGACCAGTAACGCAGCCCGGCCCATGGAGCTCCCGTGGAGCTGACAGTCGGGCGCGTGGTCAAAGCCCATGGCGTGACCGGCGAGGTCGTCGTCGAGGTTCGCACCGATGACCCCGAGTCGCGGTTCGCGTTGGGGACGGTGTTGCGCGCCAAGGGATCCGATCAGCCTGAGCGCAACTACGTGGTGGCGGCGGTCCGTCCGCACGGCAGTCGCCTTCTGCTGCGGCTGGAGGGAGTGGCCGACCGTGAAGCCGCTGACGCGCTGCGGGGCAATTTGTTCGTCATCGACTCTTCAGCCTTGCCGCCCATCGAGGAGCCCGACACCTACTACGACCACCAGCTGGAAGACCTTTTGGTGCGCACTACGGCCGGACGCGACATCGGCACTGTCGCCGAGGTTTTGCACACGGCGGCTGGCGAACTGCTGGCGGTTAAGCGACCCGACGAGGGCGAGTTGCTTGTGCCGTTCGTCAGCGCGATCGTCACGTCAGTGTCGTTGGAGTCTGGCATCGTCGAAATCGATCCGCCCGAGGGCTTGCTGGAACTGGAGAACTGAGGGCGCATGAAGATTGATGTCGTGACGATTTTTCCGTCCTACTTGGATCCGCTGCGGCAATCGTTGCCGGGCAAGGCAATAGAGTCGGGTCTCGTGCAGCTGCAAGTGCATGACTTGCGGAAATGGACTCACGATGTGCACCACTCGGTGGACGACGCCCCATACGGCGGCGGCCCGGGAATGGTGATGAGAGCACCCGTTTGGGGCGAGGCGCTCGACGAGATCTGTTCGCAGGAAACACTTCTGGTAGTCCCGACGCCTGCGGGCGCATTGTTCACCCAGGCGACGGCGCAACGGTGGAGTAGCGAGGCGCATCTGGTCTTCGCCTGCGGTCGCTACGAGGGGATCGACCAGCGGGTCATCGACGATGCCGCCAAGCGGATGCGAGTAGAAGAGGTCTCGATCGGCGACTACGTGTTGCCGGGCGGGGAATCGGCAGCCGTGGTGATCATCGAGGCGGTGCTGCGACTGCTGCCCAATGTTTTAGGCAATCCGCTTTCGAACCAAGATGATTCGCATTCTTGCGGTCTGCTGGAGGGCCCGTCCTACACCAGGCCGCCGAGCTGGCGGGGACTCGACGTCCCGGATGTTCTGCTATCCGGCGACCACGCTCGCGTCGAGTCTTGGCGACAGCAGGCTGCCGAGCAGCGCACCCGTGAACGCCGCCCGGACCTATGGGATCGAGATCGACGAGGATAAGCCTCAGATCCGCCCGGACCGCTGCCGAGATGGTGGCGCCCTGGGCGGCGGCGTCTTGGGCGGCCTGCTCGACGCGTGCCGACAGTCCATCGAACGCGCCGCCAGGCATGCCCTGCAGAGACTTGCGGCGGCGGGGGGCGCGTCCGACGCCGCATCGGGCGCGCCGTAGATCGTGGCTTGGAGGCCCGCACAACCGCCGCCAGTGCCGCTGCGGTGGTGATCAAC
>NZ_JBATXN010000529.1:0-5654 GCF_049673265.1 Mycobacterium sp.
GATCTTCGGTAACCACGAGTTCGGGCTGCCGCCCGGCGACACCATGGTCTAGACGGATGCGCGCCCGCGACGATGCAGTGGGGGCACCCCCAGCCGCGCAGCGGTGAGGGGGACGAAGCGATGAGGAGTGGCGCTAAATGACCGCGACGGAAGAACTCACCTTCGAGTCGACCTCGCGGTATGTCGATGTAGACGTCGACGGCCCGCTGAAGCTGCACTACCACGAAGCGGGCATTGGCCACGACCAGACGGTGGTGCTGCTGCACGGCGGCGGCCCCGGCGCGGCGAGCTGGACGAACTTTGCGCGCAACATCCCGGTGCTGGCCGAGCATTTTCACGTGCTGGCCGTCGATCAACCCGGCTACGGCCTATCCGACAAACGTGCCGAACATGGCCAGTTCAATCACTACGCGGCCAGAGCGCTCAAAGGTCTCTTCGACCAGCTGAACCTGGGACGTGTTCCGCTGGTGGGCAATTCGCTGGGCGGAGGCACCGCCGTCCGGTTCGCGCTGGACTACCCCGACCGGGCCGGTCGTTTGGTGCTGATGGGTCCCGGCGGGCTCAGCGTCAACCTCTTTGCGGCCGATCCGACCGAGGGTGTCAAACGGCTTGGGAAATTCTCGGTCGAGCCCACCCGAGAAAATCTCGAGGCGTTCCTGCGGGTGATGGTCTATGACCAGAAGCTGATAACCCCGGAGCTTATCGACGAGCGTTTCGCATTGGCCAGCACGCCGGAATCGCTGACCGCGACGATCGCGATGGGAAAGTCCTTCGCCGGGGCCGATTTCGAGCTCGGGATGATGTGGCGCGAGGTCTACCGGCTGCGCCAGCCAGTGCTATTGATCTGGGGCCGCGAAGATCGGGTCAACCCGATCGACGGCGCGCTGGTCGCGCTGAAGACCATTCCACGAGCGCAACTGCACGTGTTCGGGCAATGTGGACACTGGGCGCAGGTGGAAAAGTTCGACGAGTTCAACAAGCTGACCATTGATTTCCTCGGAGGTGCGTGATGAGCATCCGTTCGCTGGGGTACCTGCGCATCGAAGCCACCGATATGGCGGCCTGGCGTGAGTACGGCCTGAAAGTCCTCGGCATGATCGAGGGCAGCGGCAGCACGGAGGGCGCGCTGTATCTGCGGATGGACGATTTCCCGGCCCGGCTGGTGATCGTGCCAGGTGAGCAGGACCGGTTGGCTGAGGCCGGCTGGGAATGCGCGAATGCTGCAGGCCTGCAAGAGATTAGGGATCGGCTCGACATCGAGGGCACACCCTATAAGGAGGCCACTGCCGCCGAACTTGCGGATCGTCGGGTTGACGAGATGATCCGATTCTCCGATCCCTCGGGCAACTGCTTGGAGGTGTTTCACGGTGCCGCCCTGGAGCACCGTCGCGTTGTCAGCCCCTATGGACACAAGTTCGTCACCAGTGAGCAGGGCCTCGGGCACGTGGTGCTGACTACCCGCGACGACGAAGAGTCACTGCACTTCTACCGCGATGTGCTCGGCTTCAGGCTGCGCGACTCGATGCGGCTGCCGCCGCAGTTGGTGGGTCGGCCCGCCGACGGACCGCCGGCGTGGCTGCGGTTCTTTGGTTGCAACCCGCGTCACCACAGCCTGGCCTTCATGCCGGGCCAGACGCCCAGCGGCATCGTGCACCTGATGGTCGAAGTAGAACAGGCCGACGACGTGGGCCTTTGCCTGGACCGGGCATTGCGCCGCAAGGTGCCCATGTCGGCCACGCTGGGCCGCCACGTCAACGACCTGATGCTCTCGTTCTACATGAAGACACCCGGCGGATTCGACATCGAGTTCGGTTGCGAGGGAAGACAAGTCGCTGACGGCGACTGGATCGCCCGGGAGAGCACCGCGGTGAGCCTGTGGGGCCACGACTTCAGCATCGGTTTCCGCGGGTAGCTGGCGCTGTTGATGGCCGAGCAGATCGATTCACGCACCTTCCGGCAGGTGCTGGGTCAGTTCTGCACGGGGATCACGATCATCACCACCGTCCACGACGACCTACCGGTCGGCTTCGCGTGTCAGTCGTTCGCGGCGCTTTCGCTGGAACCGCCGCTGGTGCTGTTTTGCCCGACCAAGGTGTCGCGCTCGTGGAAAGCCATCGAGGTCACCGGGAAGTTCTGCGTCAACGTGCTGACCGAAAGCCAGAAAGATGTGTCGGCACGGTTCGGCTCCAAGGAACCGGACAAGTTCGCCGGTATCGACTGGAGCCCTTCAGCTTTGGGTTCGCCTGTTATCGACGGGTCGTTGGCCTACATCGACTGCACGGTGGCCTCGGTGCATGACGGCGGCGACCACTTCGTGGTGTTCGGCTCAGTGCAGTCGCTCTCCGAAGTGCCGAAGATCAAGCCGCGGCCATTGCTGTTCTATCGCGGCGACTACACCGGCATCGAGCCGGACAAGACCACGCCGGCGCAGTGGCGTGATGACCTGGAGGCGTTCCTGACCACGACCACCCAGGACACCTGGCTGTAGCGCAGCGCCCGCTCGCCTCACTCCCGCTCTGCGTCGGATGCCCGCTCGTATGCCGCTTCGTTTGACGCCTCACTGTGGTCATTTGTGAGCCGATCGGCGTCCTCTCGCGCTTTTGCCTTGGCCTTCGGATCGATGCTGTCGGCATGTTTGAACCGTTCGTCGAGATCCTGGCGCGATGTTGCCGCTTCGCTTTGATGCATCGCTGCTCGCTCTTGCAACCTGGCGGCTTCGGCGGCCTTGACGTCGGCTTCGGCCTGGGCAGCTCGCGCCTTTGCGGCCGTCTCTTCGGCGAGTGCTTCACGCCGTTGCACCCGGTTTGTCTCCGCCCGGGCGTGTTCGCGGATCCCTTCCGCCTTCACGTGGCGGCGCCGGCGGGTAACGATGACGAGGGTGGCTAACAGTAGTGCTGCTACCACTACTGCGATAACGACCCAGACGATGTTGCTGGTAGTCATGAACAGCTCCTTCTTCGGAGGCGGTGGTGCTAAATCCACCGCTACCCGAATCCCCTTATTCGACGTAACTAAAACAAGCCGTGGCAGCGCCTCCGCCTAGTGCCAGCGGGCCTGGTGGTCGGCATGGGTGGACAAATAAGCGCCCGGACCGAAGAACTCGTCGTAGAAGTCGACGTCGAGATGTTGCGCCTGGAGATACATCAGCACGTGCACGGTTGGCACGGTGCCGGGCAGCTTTCCGAACGTGTCGTAGATGTAGGACGCTTCAAGGTTTACGAGCTCCTGAATGCCGTCCGGTGGCAGCGCGGAGGCGCGCACCTTCGGTGTGTCGGACCACGGTCCCGGGGTTTCGGGATGAAAGGGTCCGCCCGGGCCGTATTTTCGCGCGACCAGTTTCTCCACACCGGATGCCACAGACGGCACATGCGGCGGGCTGAGCGTCTCGAAATATCCGGGCAGCCCGGTGACATTGGGGAAGGGCCAGCGCTCGTCGACGTCCGCGACGAAGCCGAGCCCACCCAACACCGACAATCGATTGAGCCCGTCGTAGGTCCAGCCGCCCAGTCCCATTGCCTGCAGCGCCAGCACCCCGTTGTTGGCGGCGATAGCGAGTTCCGCGCTTGCCTCGGTGATCGTGTACTGCTCGACGAACGACAACGGAATCGGGTCGTCGGCATGCCGCAGCGCGGAAAACCTTTCGAGCCCAGGGAGGTTGCGGCCATTGATGTCATCGACGATCAGGTAACCGTTGGCCGCAAAGAACCACAGGTTTTCCATCAAGTGTTCGGCGAGATCGGCCACCGGGAAGGCCAGCAGGCTGCCCGGATGGTTGCCAATCCAGATGTTGTGACCTTCCATGTGCGGTTCCTCGCTGGGCAATTCGAGGCGACTGTCCGAGATCTGCAGGTAGGACTCCGCGGTGTGACTGATCCACTCCTCGATGCTGTCGAACTCGCGCGGATGCTGATCGCGGCTGGGCAGCAGATATGTTCCGGTGTCGTCGGTGAAGAACAGCTGGCTGGTGTGAAAGCCCGCTGCCGACGGGAATGTTCGACCCGTCGCGCTGCCGGAATAGTTAGGAAACGACGGCGCATAACCAGGGTTGTGGGTGATTCCGAAGTTCCAGCCGGTGACGCCACCGGTAACCGAAACCAGCAGTGCCCGTTCGACTTCTGACAGCGGTTGTACGGGCCGACGACTCGTATACGCCAGCGCCCCGGCGGGAATGCGACCGCCGACCGGAAAACGGCGCGACCGCCGCCCGGTCATCGCGGCGAACAGCGGGAAGTGCGCAAGCTCGGCCAGCGCGGCCCGCTCGTGATCGGAGATGACCAGGCTCACGGAGCCAACTTACGCCGCAGTGAACTTTTCGCCGAAGTATCGCGTGGTAGCAGCAGTCGGTAAACAAAGGAGTCCAGCGATGAGTCCGCTGCTGATGGTCTACTTCTGGGTTGGCACGCCCTTCGCCGGATTCGGCCTGTTGAAGCTGCAGGCGCGGCTCGAGCGATGGGACTACGAACGGCATGCCGGGGACTAGGGTTGGCCGTCTATTGAAAACCCCAAAACTTCGAATCCTGGTTGTCGGCGCGGGCGTCAGCGGCATCTCGGTCGCCCGCGGACTTTTGCGCGACGGACACGACGTCGCTGTCTTCGACCAGCGGCCGAACGTGACGGTAGGCGGTGGTGCCGTCACCATTTGGTCCAACGGAGCGACGGTTCTCGATCAGCTTGGCGTCGATATGGACGGCGCCGGTCAGTTGCTGTCCGCCGTGCGGGTCATGACATCGACCGGTCGCCCGCTGGCCACGATGAACCTCGACGCGATGGTGGACCGGCTTGGCGCACCGATTCGGATGGTGCCACGACGAGTCCTGCTGGAACGGCTGCTGAAAGGCTTTCCGATTGATCGCGTCCGATGCAACGCCCGTGCGGTCGGCGTGGCTAGTACGCCCGACGGCGTGCGGGTCGACTTCGAAGACGGCAGCTCGGCCACCGGGGACTTGCTGATCGGCGCGGACGGTCTGCACTCGGTGATCCGCACGATGCTCGGCGGACGTCCCGCGAAGCCGACCGGCTGGTGCAGCTGGCAGGGGCTTGTCACTCTTCCGGACATCGCGGCCCCGCGCGTCGCAACGATGATGATCGGCGAGCACGGCAGCCTCGGCCTGTGGCCAGCGGGAGGTTGCAACCTGCAGTGGTGGTTCGACTTACCGTGGTCGCCTGACTTCGTCAGACCGCAACGCCCGATCGAGATGATCCGGTCGCATTTCACCGGGTGGTCCGAGATGGTCGATCAAGTGCTCGCGACGTTGACCGACGACGATCTGGCTCCGTCCCCGTTCCCGCATTTTCGGCACCCGATTCCCCGTGCCGGCGCCGGCGCGGTGACGTTGCTCGGCGATGCCGCACACACGATGCCGCCCACGCTGGCGCAGGGGACCAATCAGGCGCTGCTGGACACCATGGTGCTGCGTCAGTCGCTGGCGGATTTGAAAAACGGCAACGGTGATATCTCCAGCGCGCTGCGCAACTACGAGAACACCCGGCGGCCCAAGGTCAGGGCGGTTTCTTGGGTGACCACCCAGCAGGTATCGCGCCCCGAGTCCGTGCTGCGACCGGCGGCGCTGATCTCGGACCGGTTCATGACGTGGGTTCTGACGATGTTTCTGCGGTGGGTCAGTCATCGCGATATCTCGGCGGAGAACAGCCGA
>NZ_JBATXN010000530.1:0-4388 GCF_049673265.1 Mycobacterium sp.
TTCGGTTGCGACGCGCACAACGTGACCGCAGTGGGGCCGGTCCCAGGCGTAACGTTGCAGGTTGTTGGGTATTCGAAACGCTAGCGGCGTGCCGGCGACGAGCGCTCTGACGCAAAAGCCCACTGCGTCGCCTGATTTTGTTGCCGAGCAACAGGAGGTGGGCGTGGACGAGTCGTCGATCGGCATTGCGCCCGCAGTCCGCGCGCGGGAACGGGTTGTCGTTCACGTCAACTCGCCGGTGGCTCGCTGGGTGGGAGCATTAGCCCTGCTCAGTGCCGCGTGTTGGTTGATGAAGGTGATCGCCCGCGGCCCCACTGACCGGTTGGAATGGTCGTTGACGGTATTGGCCGCGGTGGCATTGATCGCACGCGGCATCTTTCTGGGTCGGCCGGTCACTGCCGGGCATGCGACGATCGCTGTTCTCGTCTTGTTCACCGGGATTGGCGCGCACGTGCTGGCTTTCGATCTGCTCGGTGATCTGCTGATCGCCGGGTCGGGTGTGGCGCTGATGTGGCCCACGTCGGCGCGTCGGCATCCCGACGATCTGTCTCGGGTGTGGGCCTTGATCAATGCCACCGGAGGCGACCCGCTGGCGCCTTTCGCCATGCAGACGGGTAAGTGCTACCTGTTCGCTGCGGACGGGACGGCGGCGCTCGCATATCGGACACGAATCGGCTTCGCGGTGGTCAGCGGGGACCCGGTCGGCGATGAGGCGAAATTCCCGCAACTAGTGGCCGACTTCGCGAAAATGTGCCATACGCACGGCTGGCGAATCGCGGTGCTGGCCTGCAGCGAGCAGAGGCTCCATCTATGGAGCGACCGGAAAGTGCTGGGCCAATCGTTGCGTCCGGTGCCCATCGGCCGCGACGTCGTCGTCGACGTGTGCAACTTCGAAATGGTTGGACGCAAGTTCCGCAACCTGCGTCAGGCCGTCAAGCGCACGCACAACTTCGGCATCACCACCGAGATCGTCGACGAGCAGGGGCTCGACGGTCGGCTGTTGGCCGAGCTGACCGACATGCTGCGGGAGTCAGCTCGCGGTGCGCACACCGATCGCGGATATTGCATGAACCTGGACGGCGTGCTCGAGGGACGGTTCCCCGGCACAAAGCTGATCATCGCGCGGGACAAATCCGGCCGGGTGCAGGGCTTCCATCGGTACGCCACCGCCGGCAACGGTAGCGACATCACCCTCGACGTACCGTGGCGGCGCCCCGGCGCGCCTAACGGAATCGACGAACGGCTCAGCGTCGACATGATCAAAGCGGCCAAAGATGCTGGCGGACAGCGGGTATCGCTAGCTTTCGCGGCCTTTCCGGAGATCTTCGATGAACAACATCGCGGGCGGGTGCAAGGCCTATTTTATTGGCTTATCCATCTGCTGAATCCATTGATCGCGCTTGAGTCGCTGTATCGGTACCTGCGCAAATTCCGGTCATCGGACCAGCGGCGGTATGCACTGGTGTCGCTGCGGCAGCTGGTGCCGTTGCTCTATGTGATGCTGTCGCTGGAGTTCATGCCGCGTCGCCGCAACCTTTAGCGGTCTAGGGCACCGGTGTCGGCGTCAGCGTGACGCTCAACTTGTCTTGGACGTTTTGCCGGAATTGATCTGCGCAGTGCTGCTGCTGGACGGGATCTGAGCCGGCATTCTGCATGCAGCTGATGTAATCGCCGCCGCCGGCGTCATTCCAGAGCGTCGCCCAGAGTGCAATGAAGGCCCCGGCGACGATGACTGCGAGGGCACCTAGCACGATGCCGGCGATCGCAATCCCGCCATTGTTGGCTGTGCCGCGCTTGGCGCGCCCGCGCCCGAGGATCCCGATGACAATCGCGACGAGTCCCAGGATGATGCTGACGACGTTGGCGAAGGGCACTGGGGAACCGAGCAACCCGATAAGCGCCAGCACCAGCGCGGTAATGCCGAGGCCATTTTTGGGTTGCGCCGGCGGCATCGGCCCGTAGTACGGCGGAGGTGGGGGATAGCCGCTCGGGTGGGGCCCGGGCTGAGGTGGATATGGGTACGGCGATGGGGACGGATAAGGCGGCGCCGTTTGCGGTGTCCCCTCGGGGTTTTGGCCGCTGTCCGACGGCCTGTCCGGAGGTTCGGTCATGGCTCGCTTTCTCGATCGGGCGTCATCGACGACTGTTCGCCAGAATACTCGGCGGGGCCGACGCGTAGTTCGAGACAGCGAATGTCGTCGGGCAGGTGATGAGTAGCTACCACCACCGTCCGCTCTGCAGCGATGAGGCCACCCGACGAAGTCAGCAGACTGCGCAGAATCGGTTCGGCGTCAGCGGCATCGAGGTGCTCGGTTGGTTCGTCGAGCAGCACGATGCGCACCGGTGAGATGAGTGCCCGGGCGAGCAGTAGCCGTCTGCGTTGCCCGGCAGACAGCGCCGCCGCGCCGCCGGCCAGCATGGTGCCCAGACCATCTGGCAGACCGGCTAGCCAGGCGTCCAGCCCGACCTGGCGCAGCGCACAGCTCAGCTGTTGATCCGAGCAATCGCCCCGCGCCACCAGCAGGTTGTCCCGGATGGTGGTCGCAAAGATGTGCGCGTCCTCAGCGAAAAACCCGATAGCACCACGTATTTCACGTTCGGCAATTTGGCCCAGTGGTACTCCGTCGAGCGTGGCGTCGCCGTGCGACGGCACCAGCAGATCGGCGAGTGTCATCAACAGCGTCGTCTTACCGGAGCCGCTGGGACCGGTGACAGCCAACCTGGCACCGGGCGGGAGGTCGATGGTCAGTGCGGCCGGCGGCCGACCACCGCGGCAGGCAGCGACCATGTTATCGGTGCGTAGCCGTCCCTTTAACGACGGAAGTGCCGCCGCGGAGGCGGAACTCGGACCGGCATCCACGCTCGGCAATGTTGGGCCAGCTGTGCCGAAGTCGAGTAGACGCCGTGCGGCCAACCGTGATCGTGTCAACTGGATGGCGGCGGCGGGTAATGCAGTGGTCGCCTCGAATGCCGATAGCGGCAACAGCATCAGAATGGCTAGCGTGGTGGGTGCAACCGAGCCCGCCACCCCGATGCCCGCCACCACGGCGCCCAGCACGCTGACGCCGATGGCCGCGGTGGGAAGAGCCTCCGCGAACGCAGCCGGCCGCGCCGCAGCGTCGACGGCATCACCCCAATCACGTTGCCGGCGTTGCGACTCGGAGATAACATCGCGCAACATACCACCGACTCGCAGCTCGGGTGCGTGCTCCAATGCCAGCATTGCCGTTACGTCTCGAGCGGAATGATGTTGGCGTGCAACGACCTCCTGCGCACGAGCGGCTCGCGACGACAGCGCCGGTGCGGCTACACCAGCGACGAAAAGGCAGACTGCCAAGATCGCGCCGGCGGGTGCTGAGATGACCCCGACGACAACGATCGCCGCAACCGCGAGAACAGCTGCGACGCTGAACGGCAGCACGGTGCGGACCAGCACGTCGGCGAGCTGATCGACGTCAGCGCCGACCCGTGCGACGAGCTCGCCGCTGTGCAATCGAGTCGCGACGTCAGCGGGGCCGTGCGCCAACCTGGTGTAAAGCAGCGCGCGGGCGCGCCCGGCCGCCCGTAACGCGGTGTCGTGGCTCGCCAGTCGTTCGCAATAGTGCAGTAGGCCACGGGAAATCGCGAAGGTGCGAACCGCCACCACCGCGATCGAAAGATCCAGTACCGGTGGCATTTGCCATGCGCGGGTGATCAACCATGCCGACAGCCCCGCCAGTGCCAGCGCACTGCTCAGCGATAGCACCCCGAGCGCGATCGCGAGCAGCAACCGTGCGATCCGCGGCTGCAGCAGCCGCACCGCGGCCGGCAGTGGATCAGACGCGAGCATGATGAAGATCCTGTGCCCCGGTCACCTCGATGACCTGATCACCGATTGCGATGACGTGCTCGCGGTGGCCGACGAGCACCACGGTGGCACCGGCGCGCGCACGTTCGACAATGGCGCGAAGTACCCGGGCTTCGGTTGCGGCGTCCAGGTGCGCGGTGGGCTCGTCGAGCAGCAGCACCGGAGCGGGCGAGCCGAGGGCGCGGGCCAAACCGAGGCGTTGCCGCTGACCCAGCGACAGCCCCACTCCGCCGCTTCCGATCACGGCATCCATCCGGTCAGGCAGCTCGGCGAGTACTTGATCGAATCTAGCTGCCGCACAGGCGCTTTCAAGATCGCTGAGAGTCCCGAACAGCGCGAGGTTGTCGGCGACCGTTCCTGGAATCAGCACAGGGCGCTGCGGCAACCAGGAGAGCTGCTGCCACCACGCGTTCAACTCGAGATCGGCGATGTCGATTCCGGCCACGGTGACGCGGCCGCTGCTGGCCGTGGTGATTCCGGCGATCACCTGAAGCGTGGTGCTTTTTCCGGCGCCGTTCGCACCGGTGAACACCGTCACCTG
>NZ_JBATXN010000531.1:0-1738 GCF_049673265.1 Mycobacterium sp.
GACTCGGCAGGCAACTCCTATGGCTGCCACGAGAACTACCTGATCGTGCGCGCGGGGGAGTTCTCCCGCATCTCCGATGTGCTGCTGCCGTTCCTGGTCACCCGCCAGCTCATCTGCGGCGCGGGCAAGGTGCTGCAGACCCCGAAGGCCGCGACGTTCTGCCTGTCGCAGCGCGCCGAGCACATCTGGGAAGGTGTCTCGAGTGCGACGACCCGATCCCGTCCGATTATTAACACCCGGGACGAGCCTCATGCCGACGCCGAGAAGTACCGCCGTCTGCACGTCATCGTCGGCGACTCCAACATGTGCGAGACGACCACCATGCTCAAGGTGGGCACCGCAGCGCTGGTGCTGGAAATGATCGAAGCCGGTGTGGCATTCCGCGACTTCTCGCTGGACAACCCGATCCGGGCGATCCGCGAGGTCAGCCACGACGTGACCGGTCGGCGGCCGGTGCGGTTGGCCGGCGGCCGTCAGGCCAGCGCGTTGGACATCCAGCGGGAGTACTACGCGCGCGCCGTCGAACACCTGCAAACTCGCGAACCCAACGCGCAGATCGAGCAGGTCGTCGACTTGTGGGGGCGCCAACTCGATGCCGTGGAAAGCCAGGATTTCGCGAAGGTCGACACCGAAATCGACTGGGTGATCAAGCGCAAGTTGTTCCAGCGCTACCAGGACCGCTACGACATGGAGCTGTCCGATCCGAAGATCGCTCAGCTGGATCTGGCCTACCACGACATCAAACGCGGTCGCGGCGTCTTCGATCTGCTGCAACGCAAGGGTCTGGCGTCGCGCATCACCACCGACGAAGAAATCGAGGAAGCCGTCGACCAGCCGCCGCAGACCACCCGCGCACGGCTGCGCGGCGAATTCATCAGCGCCGCCCAGGCCGCCGGTCGTGATTTCACCGTCGACTGGGTGCACCTCAAACTCAACGATCAAGCCCAACGCACCGTGTTGTGCAAGGACCCGTTCCGGTCGGTCGACGAGCGGGTCAAACGGCTGATCGCCAGCATGTAACCCCTAACCTGATAAACGGATGGCGATTTCTAAAGTCGAGCGGTTGATGAACCTCGTGATCGCGTTGTTGTCCACCCGCGGCTACATCACCGCCGAAAAGATCCGGTCCAGCGTCGCGGGCTATTCGGACACCGCCAGCGACGAAGCTTTTTCGCGAATGTTCGAGCGCGACAAGAACGAGCTGCGCGATCTGGGCGTACCACTGGAGACCGGCAAAGTGTCGTCATTCGATCCGGTCGAGGGCTACCGGATCAACCGCGATGCCTACGCGCTGCCCGCCGTCGAGCTGACCGCCGACGAGGCCGCCGCCGTCGCCGTCGCCACCCAGTTGTGGGAATCGCCGGAGCTGATCACCGCCACCCAGGGTGCGCTGCTGAAGTTGCGGGCCGCCGGCGTCGACGTCGACCCGGATGCGCCAGTGGCCATTGCGTCGCCGGCCGGGACCCTCGGATTGCGCGGATCGGAAGACGTTCTCGGAGCGTTGCTGTCGGCTACCGATTCGGGGCAAGCCGTGCAATTTTCGCACCGACCGTCACGCACCGAGCCGTACACCGTGCGCACGGTCGAGCCGTGGGGCGTGCTGACCGAGAAGGGCCGCTGGTATCTCGTCGGGCACGACCGCGATCGGGGCGCCACCCGCACGTTTCGGCTGTCCAGGATCGGCGGCGAGGTGACCCCGATCGGCCCGGTCGAGGCCTTTACCCGGCCGACGGACGTC
>NZ_JBATXN010000532.1:0-2362 GCF_049673265.1 Mycobacterium sp.
CCGCGCAACCGTCTGGCTGAACGGCAGCATTGGCGGAAGGCGCTATTTCACGTCTTCGGCGCTCCCCGAAAAGGACCTCAGTTGTGGGCTGCCCACCTCCCGGCGGTCGCTGGTCGCGATGAAGTCCTCGATCAGCTCGACCACCTTGTTGGGTGCCTCCACCTGGGCGAAGTGACCGACATCGGGCAGCAGCTCAAGTCTGGCGTCCGTGCGCGCTTCGTGCGCGGCGTGCGCGTGGTGGACGGGAATGATGTTGTCCCGCTCCCCCCAGATCGCCATGACCGGTAGGTCGGTGCGCAGCCCCAGCCGGTTCAAGGCGCTGACCGCCTGCCCACGGTAATCCACCACGGATCGCAGCGTCCGCAGGAACGACTGCCGCGTCTCCGGGTCCGACAGCGACGAGTAGGCGCTCCACAACTCCGCACCACGCGGCGACTGAATGCCGGCGGCCCTCAGCCATGACCTGAGCTTGTTGCCGACGGTGAGTGCCAGCTTGGGCGCAATGATCGGCAACACCAGCTCCGCCCCGGGCGCCGACAGCAGCCGCAGCACCAGGCCGACATCAGGACCCAGGCCGCCGCTGCTGATCAGGACCAACCGCTTGACGTAATCGGGGTGCTGGTAGACGAGTTGCATCGCCACACCACCGCCGAGCGAATGCCCGACCACGGTGGCCTGGCTGACGCCGAGTTCGTCGAGCAGATCGCGGAGAAACACCGCGAACGCGCCCAGCGAGTAGTCACTTCGGGGTTTCGCCGACTCGCCGTGGCCCAGCAGGTCAGGCGCGATCACCCGGAATTTCTTCGACAGCTGCGGTATCACCGCCCGCCAGGTGTCCGAACTTCCCGCCATGCCGTGGATCAGCAGCAGCACGTCCCCGTCACCGTCGTCGCGGTAGGCCACCCGATCGCCGTGCAATTCCAGGAACTTCAACTCGTTCATTTCGACGGAGTACCCCTTTTGGTCCTGACCCGGACGCGCGCTGACCTCTTCGTGACCGAAGACGCTTTGCGCTGCGGCGGGCACGGTGGGTCACTGTGCTACAGCGCGCGGCGCGGCGACGAGTGTAACGACACGCCCGCAGCAGGACACCAAGCCATAACGATCCGGCGACCGCCTTGTCTTCGCGATACCAGGGGTGCCAGTGTGTTGCTTGTGACTAAGGAGGTCGACGTCTACGGCGTCGGCTCCATTGGGGGAAATAGATGGACACACGACCTCATCGCTGTAAGCGGGGCCACTGGCTGCTGCCGGGACACATGATCGTCGGAAACCTGCCGTGCTCCTGCGGTCGGCACACCACCTGGGAATGCGAATGCAGCGACGTTACTTATGAGCCGAGGCTCACCGAATCGTGCACCTTGTTCAAGGGTCGTCGCACGGTTCGAACCCGCTGAGCGGGCCCCACGGCGCCGCTACGTCCTACATGCGGTAGCTGGCCATTAGTCCAGGGACGCAGTAGACCAGCTAGCCCAGAGAGTGCGACTGCTTCGGATCAACTGGCGCAGTCGACCGCGATTTCAAGGGCTTCGCAGATTTCGCGCATCCGAGTGCCGGCAAGCCGGCCAAGCCGGCTAACCAAGACCGCGACGGAGACGCTTTCCACCGAATCCAGGTTGACCGCCGAACGGCGCGGTATCGGGTCGGAACCCGGTTCTAGAACGACCTCGCTGGCGAGTCCTCGAATCGTTGTCGTACATGGCGCGACGAGGGCACGTCGAAGTCGAGGGATCGCCGCGTCACGCGAGAGGACGACAACCGGGCGCCGGCCGACCTCTGCCAGCTCGCACCACCACACCTCACCACGAGCCGGCAGCGCACTCATGATGCGCCCGCCGCCCGCCGCCACGATGCCAGGTCGCCCCATTCATCCGGCTCCTCAGCCGGGTGTTCGTCATAGGCGGCATAGCCGCTGTCGACCTCGGCGGATCGGTGGCGAGCGAGAAGTGCAGCGAGGGCCTCATCGATGAGGGCGGCATCCGTGATTCCCGACCGCGCACTCCGGGCACTGCCGAGGAGTTCCGCATCCACCGTCGTACTGAGCCGTATGCGATTCATGCCATCATTATGCCATTGCCGACTCACCCGGTGCGGACAAGGAAAGTAGCAGCCGCTACCCTTACGCCCGCTCCGCTGCCACGAACAAGTTGTGCGGGGCAGTGTCTGCGACCTCTTTGGGCGGCGTGCGGTCGTAGCCGGCCATCAGCTCGGCCGACGGTGTCACCATCACGTCCCAGCCGTGGCGGCCAAACCACTCGCCGACGTCTTCGCGCTCCTCGAAATACCACAGCTCCTCGTTGCGGGGCAGCTCACGCTGCGGGTCGACTTTCGCCATCACCGCCCGGATCCGCTCCATCCGCTC
>NZ_JBATXN010000533.1:0-14557 GCF_049673265.1 Mycobacterium sp.
TCGGACTACCGCGGCGACCCCAGCGCGGCGCTGCTGGAGGTACTTGACCCAGCGCAAAACCACACGTTCCGAGACCACTATCTGGATTTGGATCTGGACCTGTCCGATGTGATGTTCCTGGCGACGGCCAACGTCATCGAGAACATTCCCTCGGCGCTGCTGGACCGAATGGAGCTGGTGCAGATCGACGGCTACACCGAAGACGACAAGGTGGCCATCGCGCGCGACTTCTTGTTGCCGCGGCAGCGCGACCGGGCCGGGCTGACCGACGACGAGGTCGCCGTCACCGACGCGGCGCTGCGCAAGATCGCCGCCGACTACACCCGCGAACCGGGCATGCGCCAGTTCGAACGGTTGCTGGCCAAGGCGCTGCGCAAGGTCACCACGAAGATGGCCGACGCCGCCGAACCGGTGACGATTGACGAGCCGGATCTGGTGGGTTATCTGGGCCGTCCGCGGTTCACCCCCGAGTCGGCCGAACGCACGGCGGTCCCGGGCGTGGCGACGGGCTTAGCCGTCACCGGGCTGGGCGGCGATGTGCTCTACATCGAGGCCGGTGCCAATGACGGTGAACCCGGTCTGCAGCTGACCGGCCAACTCGGTGACGTGATGAAGGAATCCGCGCAGATCGCGCTGTCCTACGTCCGTTCGCACGCCGCGGAATTGGGCGTCGACCCGTCGTCGCTGGACAAGCGGATCCACGTGCACGTGCCGGCCGGCGCCGTCCCCAAGGACGGTCCGTCCGCGGGTGTCACCATGGTGACCGCGCTGGTGTCGATGGCCACCGGGCGGCAAGTCCGCGCCGACGTCGGGATGACCGGCGAGGTGACGTTGAACGGCCGGGTGCTACCGATCGGCGGCGTGAAGCAGAAGCTGCTGGCGGCTCAGCGGGCCGGGTTGACGACGGTGTTCATCCCGCAGCGCAATGAGCCGGATCTCGACGATGTGCCCGCCGAGGTGCTCGAGGCGTTGGACGTCCAGCCGATGACCGACGTCGCCGAGATCGTCGCCCGGGCGCTTGAACCGGCATCGCAGGCGGTGACCGCCGCGGCGTGACGTCGGTTAGCCTGCGGTCATGGCAGATTCGCAGCCGCTCAAACGGCGCATCGTCCACACCGCCCAACGGCTGGTGGCCAATCCGTTGGGCAGGCGATTACCACTGACCATGTTGGAGACCGTCGGTCGCAAGTCGGGCCAGCCGCGGCGCACCGCGATCGGCGGACGAGTGATCGGCAACCAGTTCTGGATGGTCTCGGAACACGGCGAGCATTCGCACTATGTGCACAACATCAAAGCCAATCCCGCCGTACGAGTGCGCATCCGCGGCCAGTGGCGCAGCGGAACTGCGCACCTGTTGCCCGACGACGACGCCGAAGAGCGGCTGCGCAGCCTGCCCGGGATCAACAGCGCTTTCGTTCGGCTGGCCGGCAGTGAATTGCTGACCATCCGGGTTGATTTGGACTGACTTGGACTGACGCGGCCGCGCTTGTCGGTGTCCGGCGCTACCGTCATCGCATGGCCTACGACACCGAACTCGCCGACCGGATTCGCGAACTGGTGGCCCCGACGGGTGGCGTCGAAGAGAAGCGGATGTTCGGCGGGCTGGCGTTCCTGATCAACGGCAACATGTCGGTGGCGGCCAGTGGCCAGGGCGGGCTGCTGGTGCGGGTGCCCCCGGACGACACCGACGAGCTGCTGAGACGAGCCCACGTCAACCCGATGGTGATGGCGGGCCGCGAGGCCCGGGGCTGGTTGCGGGTCGACTCCGACGGCGTGAAGACCAAAAAGCAACTGCAGTCTTGGGTCAGCCGCGGCGTGGACTACGCGCGCGGCTTGCCGCCGAAGTGAGAAGGCGCGGTTCGTGCTGCAACGCGGCGGGTACGCGTGCGCCATGGCCAAGGTGCGGCTGGTTGACCGGCAGTGACCGTGCGGATCGGCACCTCCGGGTGGTCCTATGACCACTGGACCAACGTGCTCTATCCCAAGGGCCTTGCATCAGCGCGCCGATTGAGCCGCTACGTCGAAGAGTTCGACACCGTCGAGCTCAACGCGAGTTTCTATCGCTGGCCCAAGGATTCCACGTTCGCCGGATGGCGTGAGCAACTCCCGACCGGCTTCACGATGACGGTTAAGGCGCATCGCGGGTTGACGCACTACCGTCGGCTGGCCTCGCCCGAGCCATGGGTCGAAAGGTTCGAACGCTGTTGGCAATTGCTCGGCGATCGCCGTGGTGTACTGCTGGTCCAGCTGCATCCCGAACAACAGCGTGACGACGCCCGTCTCGATGGCTTCCTCACCAGCGTGCCCGCGTCCATCCGGGTGGCGGTGGAATTGCGCCACCCGTCCTGGAACGACCCGGCGGTGTATGCGGTGTTGGAGAGCCATCGCGCCGCCTACGTGGTGATGAGCGGTGCCGGTCTGCCGTGCATCGCCCGTACCACCACTGACTTCGTGTATGTGCGGATGCACGGCCCTGATCCGGCCACCATGTACACCGGCTCCTATTCGGACGACGAGCTGCGCAACTGGGCTGGGCGGATCGCCGAATGGGAACGGGAAGGCAAAGACGTCTGGCTGTACTTCAACAACGACCTCTATGGCCACGCGGTACGCAACGCCATGTACCTGCGCGACCTTCTGGGCGGGTCAGCTGATCCCGATAACGTCAGGTAATCGCACGCCCTGCAGCCGTTCCCGCTCGGCGCGGCGGCGCTTGATCCGCAGCCGGGCATCGGCAGGTACCGTGACCGCTTCTGCGCAGGTTAGGTAGAAGACCTCGCCGGCCACGTCGATGACGTCCGCCGCCACTAAGCGGGATCCCAGCTCACGCAACGTCATTCGCAGTTCATGGGTGAACCGCATGGTGGTGTCGTAGGCCAGTTCCCGAGAGGCGCGAGCGCTGGCTGCCATCCGTTCGCTCAGCTTCGTCGCCGATGCATCGGAGGGCATCGGTCGCGGCACCGCGGTCGCGGCCCGCCCGGCAGCGACCAGCAGCATCGCCGGATCGTCAACGAACATCAAATTGGCCAGTTCGATTTCACCCACACCGCGATGCCCGATCCGGGCGACCGCAGCGGTGAAGGCGGGTTACTTCAAGATCGCGCTGCCGTCGGCGTGGATGGTGACTTTGGCGCCCGCGATGTCGTCATGCACTGTCGCCGCCGCTGACGCCGGATCGGGCAGCAAAGCCAGGGTGCGACGATCGTCGGGGGTGCGAACTGCGAGAAACGCCTTTTCCGGCCGGCCGTCCCGGTCAAACGGTGTCGTCCACGCTTCGACGGTGCCGACGCCTTCCCATTCCACAGCGGCATCCCGGGTGGGCTCTTGATCGACTGCGGATTGCACGTCTTCCCAACGGAATTCGGCTGGCGGTGGTTCGGTGCCGTATACGCCGAAGCTGTGCTTGGTGAGGTAGCCGCCGTTGGCGGTGATCAAGCCGCGCCGCCCAGGGTTAGCCGCCAGCAGCTCGGCCATCGTCGCGATCGAGTGCGAAACATAGTTGCTCCATGGACCACCG
This sequence comes from Mycobacterium sp., assembly GCF_049673265.1. Classification (GTDB taxonomy): domain Bacteria; phylum Actinomycetota; class Actinomycetes; order Mycobacteriales; family Mycobacteriaceae; genus Mycobacterium. The sequence goes on from NZ_JBATXN010000533.1 coordinate 3,518, forward strand.
GCGAAGGTCAGCCCTCCGGTCACGGTCAGCGGTCGATCCGGATCGTCAACCGGCAGTCCGAGTTCGGCCGCCGCGACCTGCACAGCGGACGGAAAACAGGAGTACAGGTCGACGTAGTCGACCTCGTCGATGCCCACACCGGCCAATTCCAGCGCGCGGGCACCGCCAATCCGGATGGCGGGCGATCGGTGCAGTTCGACCCGCTCGCTGATGGCGTAGGTGTCGTGCGCGTCGGTGCCGGCATACGGGAAGACCCAGCGTTCGGTGGGGATATTCAGCCGGCTCGCGGCCTCGACCGTCGTCAGGATCAGCGCAGCGGCCTGGTCGACCATGTTGTTGGAGTTCATCAACTTGGTGTACGGCCAGCTGATCATCCGGTTCGCCGGACCGTCCCGCCAAATCTCTTCTGCAGTAACCGGTTTGCGAATCCAGGCATGTGGATTGTGCACTGCCACGGCGTTGAATTGCGCCCATAGCTCGCCGATGCGCCTGCGGTGGTCCTCGATCGACTCGCCTCTGCTGATTCGGAGCGCCTGCTCGAACATTGGGTAGATGTAGGCGGGGCGGTCCAGCCCGATGCGGTCCTCGGCCGGTCCGGCCATCGGCACGTTTTCGTCGCTGCCCTCGGCAAGCGGAACCGACTCGTCCTGATCGGTCCAGGTCAGTCGTTTGCCCTTGGCGCGCAGCTGCATCCTGGTGCGCCACATTTCGGCGCCGGCCACCAGCACCACGTCCGCACGTCCGTGTTGGATGTCCAGGCAGGCGCGGTTGACCAGCGACTGCGGCACGTTGCCGCCGATGCCACTGTAATGGGTGGCCGGACCGTCAGCGCCGATGCGCTGGCCGAGCAGCAACCCGGCGTCGCGATAGCGTGCCGAGAGCAGGTTCACGACGGAGATGCAGTCGACGGCCTTGAGCACCCGAGGGTCGGCGGCTTGCCGCGCGGCCTCTGCTATCAGGTCTACCGGTTCGGCCGTGTTTTCCTGAGAGTCCGGGTCCTCACGGTGATTGAGCTGGCCATATCCGACCAGCACCGGTGTCCTGGGGTTGACGGGCATTGACGAAGACCTTCCGCGATGTGTGCCGGGAGAAATGCTAGGCGCTGTCGGAGGTGAACAGCACGCCGTCGTCGATCAGCCGCTCAGTCTCTTCATTGCTCATTCCGAGGATTTTGCGGCAGATCTCGCGGGTGTCCTGACCGGGCAGCGGCGCCGGGCGTTGTGGCGCCGGCGGGATGTGCCGAAACGGCGCCGGTCCGGTTTCGGCCGGAAGTGGATGATCGAACAGGGGATGCTCCATGTCGCTGAACAGCTTTCGCATCCGCAGCTGCGGGTCGTCGAGGATATCGGGCGGACGATTCATCTGTCCGGCCGGTACGCCTGCTGATTGCAAGGCCTCCGCGACTTGGGACGGTGTCCGGCTGCGGGTCCACGCAGAAACTAGTGCCAGCAACTCCTGACGGTGGGCAACTCTGGCCTCGCCGGTCGCGAACCGGTCATCACCGGCCAGCTCGGGCATCGCGAAAACCGCTGTCGCCGAAACCCAATCGGCATCGGTGCGGATCGAGATCACGCACCATTCGTCATCGCCTGCGCACGGGTACACGTCGTGCACGCTGGTGTCGTCGCACAAATCACCCTGGTCGGCCGCTCTGACGGCGTCGATGACATACCGGGCGTCGAGTTGGTTGACGACGGCCTCGGTTTGGGAGACATGCACGCGGGCTCCCTCACCGGTTCGGTCACGGTGGATCAGCGCGGCCAGCGCGCCGATCGCCGTGATCCGACCGACCACATGATCGGGAAAGACCGTGGTCGCGTCGTAGAACCGGTGCCGGGAGCCGAAGGCCGGGCGATCGTCCTGGTCCGTCCAGAGCTTGCTGACGCCCGCAGTGGCTCGCACCAGCGGCCCGTATCCCATCCGGTCGCTCCAGGGTCCGGCGTCGCCGAACGCACTGCTTTCCGCGAGCACTACCCGCGGATTCAAGGCATGTAGCGTCTCGTACGGAAAGCCAAGAGCAGCAAGGGTTCCCGGCTTGAAATTGGCGAAGACCGCGTCGGCATGCGCGACCATGCTGCTGAAGATCTGTTTACCTTCAGCGCTGCGCAGATCCACGCCGAACGCCAGATTGTTGCGATGCGTCCAGGCGAATGACTCGCTCATCAAGTCGCCAACCCGTGCTTGGCGCAATCCGTCGGGATACGCCGTGCTTTCGACTTTGATGATCTCGGCGCCCAAATCGCCGTAGAGGCGGCTCAGTTCGCCGCCTGCGACGATGATGCCGAGGTCGATGATGCGAAGCCACTCAAACGGGCGGTTCAGCTTTCGCGGTGCCGGGGCGGCTATCGGGTCCGCAAGCCAACGGGCTTCGTGCTGCCCTGCGAACGGCGCGGGGTCGCGGAAGCCGCTGTGTTGGCCGTCGACGGCGAAATAACCCGCCGGGACGCCGACGCGCATGCCTGGGACGAGTTCGACGTCGGCAATGGCATCCACCGCCTGGAAGTGATCGGACGCCAAGATTTGCGCCGGGGACAGCACGGCGGCAATCGGCACACCGTGCGCCTGCCCGGCCGATACCAACGCCTGCATGGTCTGGTCGGCGAACAACTGCTGGACGAGCACGCCGATCTGCGGCCAAGCGGCGAACCGCGCAGCGATCACGTCGTAGCGGGGATCCTGGAATTCCTCGGGCTCCCCCAACCAGCGGCGCAGCCCGTGCCACTGTCGCGGCGACATCACGCAGATCCGTACGTAGCCGTCCCTACACGGGTAGATCGGATAGGCATCCTGGTTTCTCGGACGTCCGCGCCACCGATCAGGTCGGCGAATACCCGCAGCGGCCTGCCCGTGCGCACCGAACGCAGGGTCAAGCGCCATCACGACTGCGTCGAACCGAGCAAAGTCGATGTAACCTCCTGTGCCACAACGCAATCTGTGGTAGTACGCGGCCAGCGCAGCCCAGGCCGCTTGCACAGCGGCGGTGGCCGACGCGATACCGTCCGGCGGTAGAACGGGCCGTCCGGTGGCGGGGCCCGACCGTGCCAGGGCGCCCGAGAGCGCGTAGAGCACCGGATCGGTTGCCCGCCATGGCGATCGCGGTCCGCATTCTCCGAAGTCGGTGATCGACAATGCCACCAGCTGCTGATAGCGATCGGCCAAGTCGGCGCACGAGGTTCCGTACGCTGCGGCCTGACCGGGGTTGCCGCTGTCGACGACGATGTCGGCGCTGCCGGCAAGCTCGACCAACCGGGTTCGGTCGTCTGCGTCGCACGGATCTAGCACCGCGCTGCGCTTGTTGGCGTTGTGCAGGGCGAAGCGCAGGCTGGCGCCGCCCAACGTCGGTGGCCGGGTGCGCGCCGGGATGCCGCCCGGCGGTTCCACCTTCAACACGTCGGCGCCCAAATCTGCGAGCAATCGGGTGATTGCATCACCGTCGTCGCCGGACAAGTCAAGCACCCGCAGTGACGCCAGCAGCTCGACCGTCTTGGGCACCACGCCAGCGTAGTGCCCGGGTTTTGCCGCCCGATGCGCGCTCAATCCGCCGATAAGCACGGGAGCGGTTCGCTACCGTTCAGCCCATGGCGTCCCTGTTCGATCCCGCCGGCCTGGTCGACCTCGCCGAGCAAACGGTGCGCGCCTACATCAAAGCCGCAAGTTGGGGCGAGCGCCAGGTCTTTGGATTCATCCGGTCGGGGCTCAACGCATCCGCCACGGTGGCGATACCAGATCGCGCGGACGTCGAGATCGAGCAAAGCCCCGACGGGCACATCGAAAGCCTGGACACCAAAATGCACGACTTGCTCGACCGGGCCGTCGAGCAAGACACGGCCACAAGCCGCCAAGAGCTGTTCCACAAGATCCTCGACCAGATAGTGCCCGACGAGGCGCGGATCATCAGCGCGCTCTCCGACGGCGGTGCGTCCCCGCTGCTGAACGTCTATGCGCGCACACGAGCCGGACTAGCAGGCGAAGTGGTGCTGGAAAACATGTCGTTGATCGGCAGGACCGCCAACCTCGCACTGCCTCACCTGACCCCGATGTACGTCAGCCATTTGCTGTCGCTCGGGCTGGTCGAATCGAATCCCGAGGACCCCGCGATGAAAGAGGAGTACGAGGTCCTCGGCGCCGACCCCGCCGTGCTGCGCGCCATCAAGAACGCCAGTCGTGGCCCGATCCCGGCGCGCATCGAGAAATACACGCTGCGCCTGTCCGGCCTTGGTCTCGAATTATGGGCGGCCGCGGGCGGGCTTCAGGAACTGGAGTGACGATCTCCGTCGTCGCCTGGGCGCAGACCTGGGGCGATATCACGGCCGATGTCAAGCTGAACTGGTTCATTTATCTGTCGATGCCATTAGTGGCCGCGTTCGTCGGCTACACCACGAAACTTGTTGCATTGCAGATGCTTTACCGGCCGATCGAGTTTGTGGGTATCGGGCCGATCGGTTGGCAGGGTGTGGTTCCGCGCCGCGCGGGCAAAACCGCAGCCCTGACCATCCAGATGCTCACCGACAAGCTGCTGCGGCCCGAGGAGATCCTGGACAGGATCGACGCCAAGCAGGCTGTGGAAGAGCTGCGCGAACCGCTCACCCGAACCGCCGACGCGATAGCTCGCGACTTGGCCGAGCAGGTGCGCCCCGGACTGTGGGACTCGATCCCGGCGGCCGGCCGAAACGCCGTGCTGTCGCGCGTGCAGACCGCCGCGCCGGACGTTATCGACAAGTTGCTGACGGAAATGAAGGCAGACTTGTCGCGCTTTCTCGACCTGCAATACCTCGCCGTCACGATCCTGGTGAAAAACAAGGCCCAGCTCAACGCGTTGATGAAGGGCATGGGCGGCGCCGCGATGAAGTTCATTCGCCGCAGCGGCATTTACTTCGGCTTCGCGATCGGCCTGATACAGATGGTTGCCTGGGGCCTGTTCCACAACCCGTGGATCATGCCCGGATTCGGCTTCGTCACCGGTTTCGCCAGCGACTGGCTGGCGCTGAACCTGATCTTCATCCCCCGCGAGCCGAAGAAGCTGTTCGGCTTCATCCCCGTACAGGGCGTGCTGCACGCGCAGCGAGAAAACGTGACCCGCGACTACGCCCGCATCTTGGCAAACGACCTCTTTTCGGTCGATGTGCTTCTGGAAGCGATCCTGCAAGGCCCCGCCTCCGAACGGCTGTTCGCAGCCATCGAGAAGGAAGTCTCAGCTGCACTCGACGCGCAGGTCGGAAGGGCGCAACCACTGATCACGCTCGCGATCGGCACCAAGCGCTACCGCCAGGCGAAAGACGCCGTCGTGCAGATGCTCCTCGAGCGTCTGCCGGACACGTTCGAGGAAGCCAAGGACTACACCGCCAAGACGCTCGACGTGGAGAACCTGATCGCCGAGAAGATGAACAAGCTCAGCCCCACTCAGTACGAAGCAATCCTCCGACCCGTCTTCAAAGATGACGAAATGCTGATGATCACGGTCGGTGCCGTACTCGGCTTCCTTGTCGGAGAACTGCAAGTGGTCCTTGTCGAGCAATTCGCCCGCTAGCCCTGCCCTACCTCGGCTTGGTGCGCTATTCACCGGGCTTGCGGACAATCGAGCGGATGAGCTCACAAACCGTCACGTCCGCGAAGCTTTCCGATGACGAACTTGCCGGCATTCACGCCTATTGGCGCGCGGCCAACTATCTGTCGGTCGGCCAGATCTATCTGTTGGACAACCCACTGTTGCACGAACCGCTGGCCCCCGAGCACGTCAAACCGCGGCTGCTGGGACATTGGGGCACCACCCCTGGGCTCAACCTGGTGTACACACACCTGAACCGCGTCATCCGCGACCGCGACGCCAACGTCATCTTCATCACCGGGCCTGGCCACGGCGGCCCCGGGCTGGTGGCCAATGCCTACCTGGAAGGCACCTACAGCGAGGTGTATACCGGCATCGAAGAAGACACTGATGGGCTGCGAAAGCTGTTCCGGCAGTTCTCATTTCCCGGTGGCATCCCCAGCCACGTAGCAGCTCAGACGCCGGGCTCCATCCACGAGGGCGGCGAGCTCGGATACGCGCTGGTGCACGCCTACGGCGCGGCGTTCGACAACCCCGACCTTGTGGTCGCCTGCGTCGTCGGCGACGGCGAGGCCGAAACCGGGCCACTGGCCGCCAGCTGGCACTCCAACAAGTTCCTCAACCCGGTCAGCGACGGTGCGGTGCTGCCCATCCTTCATCTCAACGGCTACAAGATCGCCAACCCGACTGTGCTGTCTCGCATCCCGCCCGAGGAGCTGGAGTCGTTGCTGCGCGGCTACGGCTACCGGCCCATCACCGTCGCCGGTGACGACCCCGCCGACGTGCACCAGCAACTCGCCGCGGCGCTCGACGACGCTTTCGACGACATCGCCGCGATTCAGCGGAATGCGCGCAGCGATGGCAAAACCGAACGGCCGGTGTGGCCGATGATCGTGTTGCGCACCCCGAAGGGCTGGACCGGACCGCAAGTGGTGGACGGCAAGCAGGTCGAGGGCACCTGGCGAGCACATCAGGTCCCCCTCGCCGAGACCCGGGATAACCCCACCCACCGCGCACAGCTGCAGGAGTGGCTGCGCAGCTATGAGCCCGAGGAGTTGTTCGATGAGGCGGGCAGACTGCGCGGCGAGCTGCGGGCACTCGCGCCCCGCGGCGATCGTCGGATGAGCGCCAACCCGCACGCCAACGGCGGCCTGCTGCTACACGACCTGGACTTGCCCGACTTTCGCGACTATGCGGTCGAGGTGTCCCAGCCGGCGACGAAGACCCACGAGGCCACCCGGGTGCTGGGCACCTTCCTGCGGGACGTGATCGCGCGCAACGGCGACCGGTTCCGGCTGATGGGTCCTGACGAGACCGCGTCGAACCGTCTGGACGCGGTCTTCGAGTCGACCGGCAAGGTGTGGCTGTCGGAAACGATGCCCGACGATGACCACCTCTCACCGACCGGCCGGGTGATGGAGGTGCTCTCCGAGCACCTTTGCCAAGGCTGGCTGGAGGGGTATCTGCTGACCGGGCGGCATGGCCTGTTCAACTGCTACGAGGCGTTCGTGCACATCGTCGACTCGATGCTCAACCAGCATGCGAAGTGGTTGGCCACCAGCCGCGAACTGCCCTGGCGGCAGCCGATCGCATCGCTGAATTACCTGCTGAGTAGCCACGTTTGGCGTCAAGACCACAACGGCGCCTCGCATCAGGACCCCGGGTTCATCGACCTCGTCGCCAACAAGCGTGCCGAGATCACGCGGGTGTATCTGCCGCCGGACGGCAACACGCTGCTGTCGGTGGCCGACCACTGCCTGCGCAGCCGCGACTACGTCAACGTCATCGTCGCCGGAAAGCAGCCGGCGCTGGCCTATCTCGACATGGACTCGGCTATCGACCACTGCACCCGTGGCCTGGGCATCTGGCAGTGGGCCAGCACCGCAACGGCCGAACCTGAGGTGGTGTTGGCCTGCGCCGGCGACATCCCGACACAGGAGACGTTGGCCGCCGCCGACATCTTGCAGCGCGAACTGCCCGACCTGTCGGTGCGGGTGGTCAACGTCGTCGACCTGATGCGCCTGCTGCCGGACTCCGAGCATCCGCATGGCTTGCCGGACAACGAGTTTGACGCCCTGTTCACCGTCGACAAGCCGGTCATCTTCGCCTATCACGGTTATCCGTGGCTGATCCACCGGCTGACCTATCGGCGTGCCAACCACCACCACATGCACGTGCGCGGGTTCAAGGAGCGCGGGACCACGACGACGCCGTTCGACATGGTCATGCTCAACGACCTGGACCGCTTCCACCTGGTCATGGACGTCATCGACCGGGTGGACGGGCTGGCCAACCAAGCCGCTGTACTTCGCCAGCGGATGGTCGATGCCCGGTTGGCCGCGCGGCGCTACACCCGCGAGCACGGCGAGGACGACCCGCAGATCAGCGGATGGTCCTGGCAGGCGAGCAAGTAACCTGGTGAGATGACTGGTCAGCAGAGCGCCGCGGCGCCGCACCCGCTGTTGTCGCAGCTCTCGGCGCTACACCAGTTCCGCATCTACGTCGACGTCGCGCTGGTCGTGGTCGTGCTGGTGCTGGCGAACCTGATCGCACACTTCACCACGCCGGCGGCGGGCGTCGCGACGGTCCCGGTCGCCGCGGTCGGCCTGGTCGCGTTGCTACGGTTCAACGGTCTGGGCTGGGCAGAGCTGGGCTTGGGTCGTGACGACTGGAAATCCGGCGCCGTGTACGCGCTGGCTGCGACGGCGCTCGTGGTGACTGTGATCGCGGTCGGGGTGCTGCTGCCGCAGACCCGGCCGATGTTCATGAACAACCGGTACGCGACGATCTCGGGCGCCCTGATTGCCTCGATGCTCATCATTCCGTTGCAAACCGTGATCCCCGAGGAGTTGGCTTTCCGCGGTGTGCTGCACGGTGCGTTGAACCGGGCGTGGGGGTTTCGTGGTGTCGCGGTAGCGGGTTCACTGCTGTTCGGCCTCTGGCACATCGCGACGTCGTTGGGGCTGACAAGCAGCAACGTCGGCTTCACTCGGCTGCTTGGTGGCGGTGCCGCGGGCATGCTGGCCGGCGTGACGTTGGCGGTGATCGCGACAGCGGCGGCCGGGTTCGTCTTCAGCTGGCTGCGCAGGCGCAGCGGCAGCCTGATCGCGCCGATCGCGCTGCATTGGTCGGTCAATGGGTTGGGCGCGCTGGCCGCAGCCCTGGTGTGGCACCTGTCTAGCTGATCGGTCCTAAACCAGCAGCACGGCGGCGCCGGCGATACGCCCGGCGCTTAAGTCGGTGAGCGCTCGATCAGCTTGAGCCAGTGGGTATTCCGGCGTGGTCACCTTGATGTGATGTTCGGCGGCGAAGTCGAGGAACGCCCGTGCGTCGGCACGGGTGTTCGACGTTACCGAGCGCAGCTGGCGCTCTTGAAACAGGTGGCGCTGGTAGTTGAGTGCCGGAATGTCGCTCAGGTGGATTCCGGCGATCGCCAAGGTGCCGCCGCGGTCGAGCGCCTCGAGCGCGGGCAGCACAAGATCCCCCACCGGGGCAAACAGGATCGCGGCATCCAGCCCCGCCGGTGGCGGGTCGGCGGCGCCTTGGGCCGACGCGGCGCCCAACTCGAGCGCCAGCGCTTGGGCCTCGGCCCCGCGGGTCATCACGTGCACCTCGGCGCCCTGGGCCAACGCGACCTGCGCGGTGATATGGGCGCTGCCACCGAACCCGTACAGGCCGAGCCGGCCGCCGGGCGGTAACGCGGTGCGCAGCAGCGACCGGTAGCCGATAATGCCGGCGCACAGCAGCGGCGCAAGCTCGCTGTCGCTGTAGCCGCTCGGCAAATGATGGGCGAAAGCCGCAGGAACCGTGGCGAATTCGGCATAGCCGCCGTCGGCGTCCCAACCCGTGTAGTGGGAATTCGGGCACAGGTTCTCGTCGCCGCGCTGACAGTACTTACAGACTCCGCAGGTGTGTCGCAGCCAGGCAATCCCGACCCGGTCACCGACACCGAACTGGTCGCCGGCCTCAGCGCCCACCTCGGAGCCCACTTCGATGACCTCCCCGACCACTTCGTGTCCGGGCGTCACGTTTCGCCGATGCACCGGAAGGTCGCCCTCGGTGACGTGCAGGTCTGTGCGGCACACCCCGCAGGCGCGCACAGCGACCAGCAACTCGTCCGGCTCGGGGCGGGGCACCTGCGCGCTGACATGTTCTAGCGGGTCGGTGTTCATCGGACCGGGTCGACGCACCCGCCAGGCACTCATCGTTGCTTGGGTCATCACTACAGCATGCCGCTAATCGGCACGGCTGCAACGGTTTAGCGCAATCAGGACCTGCGGACCAGCCCCAGCAGCCAGAGCAGGATCACCGAGCCGAGCAGGGCGGTGAAGAACGTGAGGACCCAGCCCCAAGTTTCGGTTTGGAAGGCGAAGCTCAGCAGATAGCCGCCGATCAACGCCCCGACGACGCCGATCACGATGTCCATCAAAATGCCGGAAGCCCTGCCTTTGACGATCTTGCTGCCAATCCAGCCGGCCAGCCCGCCGATGATGATGTAACCAATGACGCCGACGCTGGTCAATGTTGTTGAACGGGCGAGGATTTCGGTAGCTGCCATCACGTCCATCCGGACCTACCGCGCTGTCAGGTCGATACCGGGCTCGGAGCCGGTGCCGGGCCGTTACCACCGGCGGGCTGTCCAGGTGGCGGCGGCGGTGGCGCCGGTGCCGGTGGCGCTCCCGGAGCTCCGGGAGCAGGTGCCGGAGCTCCCGGAGCAGGTGCCGGAGGTGGAGCTGCCGGGGCGGGCGGAGGAGCTCCCGGGCCGGGCGCCGGAGGTGGAGCTGCCGGGGCGGGCGGAGGAGCTCCCGGGGCGGGTGCCGGAGCTCCCGGGGCCGGTGCGGGGGCTGGAGCTGCCGGGGCGGGCGCTCCCAGCGGGCGGATCGATGTGGCCAGCGTCGTCGCCCCAGGCCTGTCGACCGGATCGTTACCGGTGCCCAGCCACACCACGAACCAGCGCTGGTTCGCCGAGCCCTGCGGTGCATTCGGTCCCGACGGGCTGATCACGCCCGCCCAGATCTGGCCGTTGGGCTTGGAAGCATCGCTGAATTTGACCTCGTAGTACGACGCGCCCCCTGTCACACCGTTGGCGTTGAGCGGAGTGGTCTCCTGGTTGATGCGGGTGCCGGGATACGGCATGAAGAACTCGCCCATGTCCGAGGCCAGACGGGTCGCAGCCTTCGTGTTGTCGGGTTCGGCGCTGGCGTAAAGCTTCTGGTCCAACTTGCCGAGCACGACGCGGGTGTCGTTGGCAACCGGCGGCGGCTGGTTCGGGGCAGGCGGCGGCCCGGTCTCCTTGCTCAGCAGCGCCGAGCCGTAGTCGAGATGGGTGGCGTCGGATTCCACCCAGCCGGCCGGAATGGCGTAGCTGAAACCGCCGACCGGGTTGTCGATGCGCCCTGGTTGGGGCGCATTGGGGTCGGTAGCCGGCGGGGCTGGCGCGTTGGGGCCGGCGCCGGGCGGCGCGGCGAGCGGATCGGCGGGCGGAGGTGCAGCAG
>NZ_JBATXN010000534.1:0-1708 GCF_049673265.1 Mycobacterium sp.
CACCAAGACTCTGCTGGCGGCGATGAACGCCCGCGGGCAGACCATCGACGCATTGCTGGGCAACATCGCCGATTTCTCGGCCCAGGTGAAAACGCTGATCAACAACAACCCCAACATCAATCACGTGTTGGAGCAACTGCGCACGGTCAGCGACCTACTCAACGAGCGCAAGCAAGATCTGGCCGACGGCATCACCAGGGGCGCCCGCAACGTCGTACAACTAGGGGAGACCATTGCGTCGGGCCCGTACTTCAAGGTGCAAATAGCCAACATTCTTCCGTACCAACTCCTGCAGCCCTACGTCGACGCGGCGTTCCGTAAACGCGGTATCGACCCGGAGCAGTTCTACCGCAATGCCGGGCTGCCGGAATTCCGGTTCCCCGACCCCAACGGAACCCGGTTCCCCAACGGCGCGCCACCGCCGGCTCCGCCGGTGCTGGAGGGCACCCCGGACCACCCGGGTCCTGCTGTCGCGCCGGGGTCACCGTGCTCGTTCACCCCGCCGGCCGACGGCCTGCCCCGGCCCGGCAACCCGCTGCCGTGTGGGGGCACCGACCAGAACTTGGGTCCTTTCGGCCCGTTGGCGGGACCGCTTCTGGGGGTGCCCGACGTCAGGTCGTCGCCGCCGAACCCCAACGGTTTACCCCCGACACCGGGAATCCCGATCGCCGGGCGGCCAGGAGAGCCGGCACCAGACCTGCCGGGCACTCCGGTACCGCTGCCGCCGAACGCGCCGCCGGGTTCGCGAACGGAGAACTTGGCGCCGGCCGGTCCCGCAGCGCCACCGTCGACATTCGCGCCGGGTTACCCGGCGAATCCGCCGGCACCGCCCGGGTCGGGAGCGCAGGTGCCCGCCCCGTTGATCACCCCCGGCGGCAGTGGCGGCAGCGGTGCTGGAGGAGGTAGCCAGAATTGAGCACCATCTTTGATATCCGCAACCTGCGGCTGCCGAAGCTGACTCGGGCATCCGTGATCATCGGATCGCTGGTGGTGATCCTGGCGCTCGTCGTCGGCTACGTCGGTTGGCAGCTGTACCACAAGCTGAACACCAACACCGTGGTCGCCTATTTCCCGGCGGCGAACGCGCTGTACCCGGGCGACAAGGTTCAGATCATGGGGCTGCGGGTGGGTGCGATCGACAAGATCGAGCCTGTCGGCAACAAGATGAAGGTCACATTCCACTACGAGAACCAGTACCGGGTTCCCGCCAACGCCTCGGCGGTGATTCTCAACCCCACCTTGGTGGCGTCGCGGTCCATCCAGCTCGAGCCCGCCTACAAGGGCGGTCCGGTGCTGGCCGACAACGCGGTGATCCCGGAAGAGCGCACCCAGGTGCCGGTGGAGTGGGACCAGCTGCGCAACAGCATCACCAACATCATCTCCAAGCTGGGCCCGACACCCGAGCAGCCGAAGGGCCCGTTCGGTGAGGTCATCGAGTCGTTCGCCAATGGGCTGGCCGGCAAGGGCCAGCAGTTCAACAACACGCTGAGCAACCTGTCGCAGGCGCTGACCGCATTGAATGAGGGTCGCGGCGACTTCTTCGCGGTGGTGCGCAGCCTGGCACTCTTCGTCAATGCACTGCACAACGACGATCAGCAGTTCGTCGCGCTCAATCAGAACCTGGCCGACTTCACCACCCGGCTCGCGCACTCCGACAACGATCTGGCCAACGCCATCGAGCAGTTCGACAGCCTGCTCACCACCGTGC
>NZ_JBATXN010000535.1:0-6734 GCF_049673265.1 Mycobacterium sp.
GTAGCGTGGACATGCGATCCGCTCAGACCTGGTGCGAAGGGAGCGCGTCATGGCGACCGATCTAACGCTCTATCTCGACGACGAGCCCGGCGAGCTGGCGCTGATCGGCTATGTGTTGGGCAAGGCGGGCGTCAATATCGCCGGTCTGTGCGCCCTGGCCAGCGGAGGGCAGGCTGAGGTGAACATCCTGGTGCATGATGCCACCTCCGCATTCGAGGCGCTGCAGGGAGCCGGAATCAAAATCGCCGAAGAGCAAGAGGTGATCGTGCTCGACGTCGAAGACCGTCCCGGCGCCCTCGGTGAAGTCGTCCACAAGCTCGGTGCCGCGAAAGTCAACCTGGAAACCGCATATCTCGCCACCAACACCCGCTTGGTGCTTGGCGCCGATAATCTCGCCGACGCCAAGGCCGCGCTGGCCTGATGTCGATCGCGTGCGCCCAGTAGAATCTCCCGCAGCGGCGTCGATCCGGCTATCACCGGGGAGCCTTCGGAAGAACAGGCCCAGTACCTAGAGGAACGGCTCAAGTAGACCCGAACGGGTAGGCCCGTCACAGCCGTCAACGAGCGGCCGCGCCTCGGCGCGGCAACGCGGGGTGGTACCGCGGCGCTTGCGCACAGGCGCGACGTCGTCCCCGGGCCTGGCAACTCTGCCAGCGGCACATGGTGCCGCATGGCACTGTGGCACGAGGGAGACGACGCGCGCAGTGACCGAGAACGCCTATCCCAAGCTGGCCGGCGGTGCACCCGACTTGCCGGCGCTGGAACTCGAGGTCCTCGACTACTGGACGAGCGACGACACCTTCCGCGCCAGCATCGCGCGGCGGGCTGATGCCCCGGAGTATGTGTTCTACGACGGACCGCCCTTCGCCAACGGTCTACCTCACTACGGGCATCTGCTGACCGGCTACGTCAAGGACATCGTGCCGCGGTATCGCACCATGCGCGGCGACAAGGTGGAACGCCGCTTCGGCTGGGACACCCATGGGCTCCCAGCCGAACTGGAGGTCGAGCGGCAGCTCGGGATAACCGACAAGTCCCAGATCGACGCGATGGGCGTCGCCGCGTTCAACGAAGCCTGCCGCGAATCCGTTTTGCGCTACACCGACGAATGGCAGGCGTATGTGACTCGCCAGGCCCGCTGGGTGGACTTCGACAACGACTACAAGACGCTCGATCTGTCCTACATGGAATCGGTGATCTGGGCGTTCAAACAGTTGTGGGACAAGGGCTTAGCCTACGAGGGCTACCGGGTGCTGCCGTACTGCTGGCGCGACGAGACCCCGCTGTCCAACCACGAGTTGCGGATGGACGACGACGTCTACCAGAGTCGGCAGGACCCGGCGATCACCGTCGGATTCACCGTGCCGGACGGTGAATTAGCCGGTGCGCACCTGTTGGTGTGGACGACGACGCCGTGGACGCTGCCGTCCAACCAGGCCGTCGCGGTCAACCCCGACGTCACCTACGTGCAGGTGCGGGCGGGGGAGCACCGGCTGGTTTTGGCCGAGGCTCGGCTGGCCGCCTATTCGCGAGAATTGGGCGATGAGCCGGAGCTGCTTGGCACCTACCGCGGCAGCGATCTGGTGGGCCTGCGCTACTTGCCGCCGTTTCCTTATTTCATGGACTCGCCCAACGCTTTTCAGGTGCTCGGCGCCGAGTTTGTGACCACCGAAGACGGTACCGGCATCGTGCACCTGGCGCCCGCCTACGGCGAGGACGACAAGGAAACCGCCGACAAGGCCGGCATCGTGCCGGTGACGCCCGTCGACGCCAGGGGCCGATTCGACGCCACGGTTGCCGACTACCAGGGCCAGCACGTCTTCGAAGCCAACCCGCAGATCATCCGGGACCTGAAAAACCACAGTGGCCCTGCCGCGGCCAACGGTGCGGTCCTGATCCGCCACGAAACCTATGAGCACCCCTACCCGCACTGCTGGCGCTGCCGCAATCCGCTGATCTACCGGGCGGTGTCGTCGTGGTTTGTCAAAGTCAGCGAGTTCCGGGACCGGATGGTCGAACTCAATCAGCAGATCACCTGGTATCCCGAGCACGTCAAAGACGGTCAGTTCGGCAAGTGGTTGCAGGGAGCCCGCGACTGGTCAATCTCGCGAAACCGCTACTGGGGCACGCCTATTCCGGTCTGGCTCTCCGATGACCCGGCCTATCCTCGGATCGACGTCTACGGCAGCCTCGACGAGCTGGAGCGCGACTTCGGCGTGCGGCCGGGCAACCTGCACCGGCCGTATATCGACGAGCTCACCCGACCCAACCCCGACGACCCGACCGGGCGGTCGACGATGCGGCGCATTGCCGACGTTTTCGACGTGTGGTTCGACTCCGGGTCCATGCCCTATGCGCAAGTGCACTACCCGTTCGAGAACAGCGACTGGTTCGAGACGCACTACCCGGGCGACTTCATCGTCGAATACATCGGGCAGACACGCGGCTGGTTCTACACGCTGCATGTGCTGGCCACCGCGCTGTTCGACCGACCGGCGTTCAAAACCTGTGTGGCGCACGGGATCGTGCTGGGTAGCGACGGGCAGAAAATGAGCAAATCGCTGCGCAACTATCCCGACGTCAGCGAGGTGTTCGACCGCGACGGGTCCGATGCCATGCGCTGGTTTTTGATGGCCTCGCCAATCCTGCGCGGCGGGAATTTGATCGTCACCGAACAGGGTATCCGCGACGGGGTGCGACAGGTTCTGCTGCCATTCTGGAACGCTTACAGTTTCTTGGCCCTCTACGCGCCCAAAGTCGGTACGTGGCGCACTAATTCGCCGCATGTGCTGGATCGTTACATCCTGGCCAAATTGGCGGCGCTGCGCGACGACCTCACCGCTGGGCTTGATGTCTGCGATATCTCCGGGGCATGTGAGCAGCTGCGTCAGTTCACTGAGGCGCTGACGAATTGGTATGTGCGACGGTCTCGCTCGCGGTTCTGGGAAGAGGACCCGGATGCGATCGATACCTTGCACACCGTGCTGGAAGTTACCGCAAGGCTGGCCGCACCGTTGCTGCCGTTGACCACCGAGATCATCTGGCGCGGTGTTACCGCTGAGCGGTCGGTGCACCTCACCGATTGGCCCGAAGCCGGGGTGTTGCCCGCCGACGCTGGGTTGGTCGCCGCGATGGATCAGGTGCGCGAGGTGTGCTCGGTGGCCTCGTCGCTGCGCAAGGCGAAGAAGCTGCGGGTGCGGCTGCCGCTGCAGAAACTTACGGTGGCCGTGGACAATCCACGGCGACTGGAACCATTCGCCGATCTGATCGCCGACGAGCTCAACGTCAAGGAGGTTGAGCTGACCGAGGACATCGACACCTACGGTCGTTTCGAGCTGACCGTCAACGCCCGGGTCGCCGGGCCGCGACTCGGCAAGGATGTGCAGGCAGCGATCAAAGCGGTCAAGGCCGGCGAGGGCGTCGTCAACGCCGACGGGACACTGACCGCGGGGCCGGCGGTGCTGCAACCCGATGAGTACAGCTCCCGGCTGGTGGCCGCCGATCCCGAATACACCGCCCCGTTGCCCGGCGGTGACGGGCTGGTGGTGTTGGACGCCACGGTGACACCCGAACTCGAGGCCGAGGGTTGGGCGAAGGACCGCATCCGCGAGCTGCAGGAGTTGCGGAAATCGACCGGGCTGGACGTCTCGGACCGGATCAGCGTGGTGATGTCGGTGCCGCCGCAGCGCGCCGGCTGGGCCAGCACCCATCGCGACCTGATCGCCGGGGAAATCCTGGCGACGAGCTTCGAGTTCGGTGAGCCCGCGGATGGTGTGGAGATCGGCGACGGCGTGCTGGTCACGATCGCGAAGGCCTAGAACGGGTTTCGCTTCTCGAGGTTGCGCAGCGCGCGGTGTGCGTGTGGCCAGAACGGCATACCGGCGACGATCGTGCCGCCGGCAGCGATGATCCCGATCGCGGCGTCGACGCTTTCGCGACCCTCCTTCGCCCAGTAGACATCGTCGAGGTCGAGCAGCAGCGCCAGCTCGTCGACGATCATCGCGTTCGCCGCCCCGTAGGCGATCGCCGCCGCGGGGTGACGCCGTTGCCGCTCGCTACCGCGCAGGCCCACGGCTGCCACGCCCGCTAGCAATGCAATGCCGATGTTGTAGTGGTGGAAATGCTTGCCGCCCACGCTGACGCCTCCACCTGACGGGCCGTGCCCGGCGCGGATCCAGTGGGTGAGTCCCCGCAGACCGGCGAACGTGACGGTAAACGTCGACCAGGCCAGAACTGTCGCCTGCTCACCGGGTTGCAGGTGCGTGTTCCATTCGTCGCGTAACCGCGCCCAGGCTCTTCCGATCTCGTCGCGCATCAGCCCGCCTTGACCGCGCGCCACCGCAGCCTGCGGCCGTTTGTGTCGACCTGCACATCGTCAAAACCCGCTGCGCGCAACCGGTCCGGCAACGTGTCGGGCGACACCGGGTTGCAAGTGTCGCGAAAGTGCAAGATAGAGAACAGCGTTGACGAGGCGCTGTCGCTGCCGGCGAACACGCCGCCGGGCCGCAGCACGCGAAACGCCTCGACGAACAACTGGTCCTGCAGCGCCGGCGTCGGCACATGATGCAGCATGGTGAAACACACCACCGAGCTGAACTCCTCGGATGGTAAGCCGGTGTCGGTTCCGTCGCCCCGAATGATGCGGGCGCGGTCGCCGTACTTGTCTTTGAGTCGATCGGCCATCGGCTGGTCGATCTCGACCGCGGTGTAGTGCGGCGCTTTATCGATCAGCACCCGGATGTTGGCGCCGTAGCCAGGCCCGATCTCCAACACGTGGTCGCCCAACTCGACGTCGCCGAGCACCCAGGGCAAGAGCGCGTCTTCGACTGTTTTGAAGTAGCGATCGGAGCTGCAACACAGCCGGTGGCAAATGTTCATCGCCATGATTTAGAAGCTAGCGCAATAGCATCGGGGTTTGTGGACTCTCGCTGGGTACTGCACCTCGACATGGACGCGTTCTTCGCGTCCGTCGAGCAACTCACCCGCCCCACGTTGCTGGGCCGTCCGGTGCTGGTCGGCGGGCTGGGCGGGCGCGGCGTGGTGGCCGGGGCGAGCTACGAATCGCGGGTGTTCGGCGCCCGGTCGGCCATGCCGATGCATCAGGCACGCCGCTTGGTCGGCGTGACGGCGGTGGTCCTGCCACCGCGCGGCGTGGTCTACGGAGTCGCCAGCCGGCGTGTGTTCGAAACCGTGCGCGCGGTGGTGCCCGTTGTCGAGCAACTCTCGTTTGATGAGGCGTTCGGTGAGCCGCCGGAACTGGTCGGTGCGTCGGCGACCGAGGTGGAGCAGTTCTGCGAGGACCTGCGCCGGCGGGTGCGCGACGAGACTGGCCTGATCGCCTCGGTCGGTGCGGGCTCGGGCAAGCAGATCGCCAAGATCGCCTCGGGTATGGCCAAACCCGACGGGGTTCGGGTAGTCGGTCGTGCCGAGGAGAAGCCGCTGCTGGGCGGCCTTCCGGTGCGCCGGCTTTGGGGGATCGGCCCGGTGGCCGAGGAAAAGCTGCATCGGCTGGGCATCGACACGATCGGGCAGCTGGCCGCGCTGAGCGACGCCGAGGTGGCCAACATCTTGGGCGCGACGGTTGGGCCCGCCCTGCATCGGCTGGCCCGCGGGATCGACGACCGCCCGGTCGCCGAGCGAGCCGAGGCCAAGCAGATCAGCGCCGAATCGACCTTCGCGGCGGACTTGACCACGCTCGACGAGCTGCAAGAGGCCATCGGCCCGATCGCCGAGCACGCCCATCAACGGCTATGCCGCGACGGCCGCGGCGCCCGCACCGTGACAGTCAAACTGAAGAAATCGGATATGAGCACGCTGACGCGCTCGGCCACCCTGCCCTATGCGACCACCGAGGCTGCCGCGCTGATCGCGACGGCGCGGCGGTTGCTGCTCGATCCCCACGAGATCGGTCCGATTCGCCTTCTCGGCGTGGGATTCTCGGGTTTGAGCGACGTGCGACAGGAATCGCTGTTCCCCGACTTGGACTTGTCTGAGCCGGAGTCACAGCATTCCGTTGAGACGGCGGCTGCGGCCATGTTCGGACCGGGTCCGGAGTCCTCGCCATGGCGGGTGGGCGATGACGTGGCTCATCACGATCTCGGGCATGGCTGGGTGCAAGGCGCCGGGCACGGCGTGGTCACCGTGCGATTCGAGACCCGCAGCTCAGGACCCGGGCCCGCGCGGACCTTCCAGTCCGACACCGGCGAAATCATGCAGGCCAATCCGGTCGACAGCCTGGACTGGCCCAACTACGTCGCCGCGCTGACCGAGAATGTCTCAGCGGAGGCGATCGACAACGTCGCGCAGCGGTAGTTGCGCGGCCAACGCCGCCATCACCAGCACCCGCGCCTGGCTCGGGGGCAGTTGCGACACCATCACCGCACCCGCCTCGACCAGGTCGTGGCCCGGTCCATATCCGGGGCTGACCCGGCCACCGACGACTCGGGTGGAGACCGCGACCACGACTCCGTCTCGGCAATGCCGCCGCACTCCGTCGATCACCGCATCGCCGGCATTGCCCGAGCCGAGCGCTTCCAGCACGATGCCGCGCGCGCCGGCGGCCACGCAGGCGTCCATCGCCACCGCGTCGCCGCCGGGGTAAGCCGCGACGATGTCGACCCGCGGAGCGCTTGCCGCGCTCAGTTCGCCGAAGTAGAGGCGAGTCTTCGGCCGCGCCAGCGTCACCCCGCCGTCGACGCTGCCGAGGAGCTCACCGGCGAAACCGTCTCCCGTCG
>NZ_JBATXN010000536.1:0-2443 GCF_049673265.1 Mycobacterium sp.
CTGCCGCGCACCATGCTGCGCTTCGCCGGTGGCCGCGAGATCACGCTGGGCGACCTGGGCGCCAAGCAAGGCATTCTTGGTGGCATCAACGCCGTGATCGTCGGTAACTACCTGACCACGCTGGGTCGCCCGGCAGAGGCCGACCTGGAACTGCTCGACGACCTGCAAATGCCGATCAAGGCGCTCAACGCGAGCCTGTAGAACGTAATTGATGGTCCGCGACGATCTGCCGGCGCCGGTCGGTGCCGGCATCTACAACGTCTATACAGGCGATCCGGCCGGCAGCATCGTCCCGACCGCCGCCCAGCTCGGCCTGGAGCCACCCCGGTTCTGTGCCGAGTGCGGCCGCCGGATGGTCGTACAGGTCCGGCCCGACGGCTGGTGGGCCAAGTGCTCGCGGCACGGCCTGGTGGACTCGACCGACCTGGACGCGCGTCGATGACCGGCCCGGTCGGCCTGCAGCTGCCGGCGCCGCCACGGACTTCGCGGCGGCGTGCGGTTTTCGTCATCGCGGCGGGGCTGTTAGTCGCTGGCGTGCTCGTCGGTGGCCTGTGGGCGTGGATAGCCCCACCGATTCACGGTGTAGTGGCGCTGACCCATGATGGCGACAGGTTGCACGACTATTTGGGCGACGAGCCCGAGAAATTCTTCGTCGCTGCGTTCCTGATGCTCGGGCTGTTGAACGTCGTCGCCGCAGTGGCAGCTGTGCTGGCGTGGCAGTGGCGGGCCCACCGAGGGCCGGCGATGGTGACCGGGCTGTGCGCCGGCATGGTTGTCGCCGCCGCGGCCGCCGTCGGAGTCGGTGCCTTGCTGGTGCATCTGCGTTATGGCGCAGTGGATTTCGCCGCAGTGCCGGTGAGCCACGACCACCCGGTGTACTACTTCGTCGAGGCGCCGCCGGTGTTCTTCGGACGCACTCCGTTGCAGATCGCCTGCACGCTGCTGCTGCCCGCGAGCGCCGCCGCCCTGGTGTACGCGGTACCGGCCGCGGCAACCGCACGCGATGACCTCGGCGGCTATCCCGCCGTCGACCCGGCGAGTCCGCTAACCGCGAAGGAGCCGAGTTCTACGCCGTCATAGTGGGCGGCGCGGCACCCGCTTCCCTCTGATCACCTTCCCGGCAATGACCGCCAGGCGAGCCATCCCGACATAGGTGGCCGGGTTGAACATCGTCGGCCACTTTGTCCGGACCAGATGATCGCTCAGCGGCCTGCGGGCGAACCGGTCCTGCAGCCAGCGCAGCGTCATCGGCGCCGAGAGCGGATGCAACAGCAGGTGCTCGTTGAACGCGTCCCGGTGGTAGGTGACGTCGGCGCCGCCCGCCGAGTAGGCGTCAGCCAGCCGGTCGATGTCGTCGACATCGATGAGGTAGTCGTGCACGGCCTGGACGATCAGCACCGGCGGCGTGGGCACCTTGGCGCCCAGTCGGATGCTGTCGAAGACGTGCTGCACCTCCGGCATCGTGAGGACTTCTTCCAGCGGCCGGTCCAGATAGACACCGACGTCCTTTTTCGCCATCCGCAGCACGGCCCCAATCGTGGTCATGCTCTCGAGGCTTTTCAGCAACGCCTGCCCCTCGTCGTTGGCGTGCTTGCGAATCACTCGGTCCAGGTCCGGATAGATGTGCGCCAGTGCGGCGATCACCATCGCGGGCAAACCAGCCAGGTAGGTGCCGTTGAGCCGGCGGAAGGTGTGGCCAAGGTCGCCGACGGGTGATCCCAGCACGGCTCCGACGATGTCCAGCTCCGGGGCATAGTCCGCACACAGTTCAGCGGCCCAGGCAGTGGCTAATCCGCCGCCGGAATACCCCCACAGTGCCACTGGGGTCGAGCCCCCCCGTGCCGACTGGGAGAGGCCGAGCCGCTCGTAGCTCAGCGCGGCCCGCACCCCGTCGAGAATGTAGTAGCCCGGCTCGAAGGGTGCGCCCCACATTCCGTTGCGGCCTTCGTGGTCGGGTATCGAGACCGCCCAACCTTCCGCGAGTGCAGCGGTGATCAGCAGAAATTCCAGCTGCGCCAGTGAGCCGATGGCCTTGGCGCGTCGCCGCAACGCATACGAGGGAAAACAACGGGAGGCCACCGCGTCGATCGCGCACTGGTAGGACAGCACCGGGCAGGGCCGGTCCGGGGTGGCGTCCGGCGGCACGATCACCGTGGTCACCGTCGCGTCGGGCTCGCCGTTCATGTTCGTCGTGCGGTACAGCAGCTGGGTCGCCATGACCGGCTGCGGTATCAGACCCAGAAAGGCCAGCTCGACATCCCGCGATCGCAGCACGGTGCCCGGTAACGCGTGCTGGTAACCGGGGGGCGGGTCGTAGAACAGGTCTTTCGAAGGCAGGATGGGGCGGGCTTTGGGCCGCAACTCCTCATGCGGTGCACAACCGATCCATTCCGCGCCGGTCGTGGTTGCGAGGCTGCCAATGTCCATCGGAGCATTGTTGCTT
>NZ_JBATXN010000537.1:0-2288 GCF_049673265.1 Mycobacterium sp.
GCTGTTCGCCGACGACGCGCCTGGGCGTCCGGCGAGTCGCGCACTCGCCGAAGCCAAACTCGCCGAGATCGACGCTCAGATGGAGTCGCTGGCCCGTGCACGGGAGGTCATCGAATGGGGAATGCGCTGCACTTGTCCGTCAATCGACGCATGCACCTGCGGGATTCACCGCGCATTACCGGCCTGAACCGAATCCTTATAGATCACACCGTCTTTCATCACGAAGTCCACCTGCCCGGTGACTTCGATGTCGGCTAACGGATCGCCGGGCATAGCCACCAGATCGGCGATCTTGCCCTCCGCGATTACACCGAGATCGTCGAGGCGCAGGAGTTCGGCCGCCACGCTGGTGGCCGCCTGCAGGGCGCGCAGCGGGGTAATGCCTGTCGACACCATCATGGGGAACTCGCGCCAATTGTCCTGGTGGGGAAACATTCCGGCATCGGTTCCGAACGCGATCCGCACATCGCTGGCGGCCAGCCCGTCCGCCGCGTCCAGCAACGGCCCGCGATATTTCTCCATCTTGCGGCGTGAGTACTCCGGAAGAGCGGCCCACAGCACGTCGTTTTCGGCGCGGCGGGCACCGGACAGAATCGTGTACTGGGTGGGCACCATGAACACGCCGGCGTCGGTCATCATCCGCAGCGTCTCGGACGACGCGAGGTTGCCGTGTTCGATGCTGCGCACCCCGGCTCGCACGGCGCGCTGAATGCCCTCGTCGCCATAGCTGTGCGGGGTGACCGGGATGTCGAGGTCTCTGGCCGTCGCGACCAGGACATCCATCTCCTCCTGGCTGTAAGTGGCGTGCCCGGGGTCGTCCGACGGTGAGGCGAAGCCGCCGGTGGCGCCGAACTTGATCCAATCGGCGCCGGCGCGGATTTCCTGCCGGACCCGGGTGCGGATCTCGTCGCCGCCGTCGGCTGCCGCCAATTCCAGTGGCCTGCAACATCCTTGATATTCGGCGGCCACCATTCCGCTGAAGTCCCCGTGGCCGCCGCGCGCGGAGATCAGGTGCGGCGCCACCACCATCCGCGGACCCTCGACGATCCCGGTCGCCACCGCGTTGCGCAGGTCGATCGTGGGATAGTCGACATCTCCGCAGCCCAGGTCGCGCACCGTGGTAAACCCGTTGCGCAGCAGCGCGCGCAGAATCGGCAGAGCCTTCAACGTCTTTGCGGTGCTCGACTCGAGGGCGAGTGTCAGGCCCACCGGCGGTGCCAACGTCACGTGAACGTGGCAGTCGATCAAGCCGGGCGTGACGGTGTGCCCGCAAAGATCCACTACCCGTGCATCAGCCGGCGGTTCGATCGTGTCCGCGAGCTGTCGGATGCGACCGTCGACGACGAGCACCTGTCGCGGCGTCGCCTGGGCCGAGATCCCGTCCCACACATTGGCGCCGGTGATCAGCGTCGTTGAGGCCGAAGCCATCGTCGTCACCTCTCTGGTTTTAGAAGCGGTAGCGCAGAATCCGTGCTGTCCGGGCGCCGGCCTTGGTCTTCCCCATCAGTCGTGTCGAAACCCGGACTCCTGCCGGATACACATCGACCTCCGGGGCATGAGCCAGGCTGGCTTCCTCGACGAGTTTCAGGCGCGGACTCCAGGTCTCGGGCAGGTGGGCATCCTTGAAACCCCGGTAGGCCCACTGGGTTCCGACAGCGCTGAACGCAACTTTCATGGCCATCAGACTGAGCCGACTGACTCGCCCATAGTCGTTGATAGCCAGTTCGCCCGACCGGAAATGCTCAGGGATAGCGCGGAACAACTTGATGACCACGGGTTCAGGCAGAAACGCCAGCAGGCCGTCGGCGACCAGCATGGTGGGCCGGTCGGACGGGATCGAGTCAGTCCAGTCGTCGTCGGCCAGCGACGCCGCCACCGAATGCGCATTGTCGTCGGCGGCCAGCAGTTGATCCCGCAATGCGATGACGTGTGGCAGATCGACGCTGTACCAGTCCACCGTGGCCGGCGGCCGTACTCGCTGCATGCCAGTGTCCAGTCCCGCGCCGAGCGCCACCACGACAGCGTCCGAATATTCGGAAATGAAGGCCCGCACTCGATCGTCGAGCAGCTTGGCGCGCAACGCGGTCTGGCGCACCGCGCTTGATGGCACGCCCAGCGCTTGGAAGTCGTAGTCGATGTCGGCCACGATTTCGTCGGATAACGTGTCGCCGAGTATCGGTTTGGGCCAACGGCTGTCGAGCGCGCGGGCGTATGCGGTCACGAACGCGGTTTGCTCGATGGGGGTGAACTCGGTGATCGCGATTCGCATACCGGCAACGTACTCCGAG
>NZ_JBATXN010000538.1:0-2377 GCF_049673265.1 Mycobacterium sp.
GGGTACCGCGAACTTCCGGGCCGGGCGGGTGTTGGCCTTCATGAGCGGAAACCTCTGCTACCAGATCGAACATCACCTGTTTCCTGATCTGCCGAGCAATCGGTTACCCGAGATCGGCGAACGGGTCCGCGCGCTGTGCGTGACCTACGACTTGCCCTACACGACAGGTTCCTTCCTTCGCCAGTACCTACTCACGGTGCGCACGATCTGCAAATTGGCTCTGCCGGCCCGGTTTCTTTCCGCGTCCTCCGACGACGCACCAGAAACGGCCTCCGAGAACAAGTTCCGGAATGTCAAGAAGCGACCGCAATCATCGTTCGTCGGCGAGGATGCAAGGCGAAGCGGATTGGCGACTGCAATCGTCACCCACCGGAATCGACGCCGGGCCGGCTGAAGTCACGCCGGTTGGGCTGCCGATGTGCTGCCGGGCTCGTGGACGTCCGGACCCGGATCGCCCGCGTACAACTCCTCGATTTCGTCGGCGTACTTAGCCATGATCGGCCGCCGCTTGAGCTTCATCGTCAGCGTGATCTCCTCACCGCCGGGCTCCCACAACGTCGGTAGCACCCGGAAGCGCTTGATCTGCTCAACCCGCGACAGTTTGGCGTTGCCCTCGGCCACCCCCGCCGCGATCTTCGCGATCACTTGCGGGTCAGCCGCCAGGGCCTCGGCGGAGGCGTCGGCGAGTCCATGCTGGGCCGCGTACGGGCCCACCGAGTCGGCGTCGAAGACCAACAGCGCGGTGTTGTAGGGGCGGCCGTCGCCAATCGCGAGCATCGCCCCGACCATCGGGCAAGCGGCCATCACGGTGGTCTCGATGTTGGCCGGCGACATGTTCTTTCCGGCCGCGTTGATGATCAGCTCCTTCTTCCGGTCGACGATCCGCAGATAACCGTCGTCGTCGACGTCCAGGATGTCGCCGGTGTGCAGCCAGCCGTCGGGGTCGATGGCCTCGGCGGTCTTCGCCGGCTCGCCGCGGTAGCCCTTCATCACCAGCGGCCCACGCACCAAATATTCGCCGTCCTCGGCAATCTTGCCCTCCAAACCGGGCAGCAGCTTGCCTACCGTGCCCAGGCGCGCCTCGGCCGGATGACTCACGCTGGCAACACAGCTCAGCTCGGACATGCCCCACACCTCGGCGATCGGGATGCCGATACCGGCGAAAAATGCCAGCGTTTCGTTCGGAATCGGCGCCGCACCCGACACCGCCCACCGGAGCTGGTCCAGTCCGAGCCTGGCACGCAGCTTTGACAGCACCAGCTCGTCCGCTTTCTCCCATTCGGCAGCCGCGTCGTCCGACAGCGGCTCGTCGGCCACCAGCGCCGCCGCCCGCTTCCCGGCCACCGACATGGCCCACTGCAGAGCTTGACGCTTGGCCTCGTCCTGCTCGTGGGTGACGGCGAATTCTATTGCCGCTTTAAGTTTTTCCCATACCCGGGGCACCGCACCCCAGACTGTCGGGCGCGCGTCGGCCAGCGCCGCCGCGATCTCGCGAGCGTCCGAAACCACGGTGATTTGTGCCCCGAAGACCTCTTGGTTGTACAACGCCATCGTGCGGTCAGCGATGTGTGCCGTCGGCAGGAAGGAGGTGGCGCGATCACCGAACTGAACACCCAAAACGGCGTCGAGGGCTTGGGCTTCGAATAACAGGTGGGCGTGTGTCATCTCCACACCTTTGGGGTTTCCCGTCGTCCCGGACGTGTAGATCAAAGTGATCACATCGTCGGGCTGCACCGCCCGCCAGGTCGACTCGAAATCGAAATCGTCGGCGCCTGCGGCGTAAAGGGCATCCAGCGAGAGGGTGCCTTCCGGGGACCCGTCGATGCAGACGATGTGCTCCAGCTTTGCGCCACTGGCCCGGATCCGGTCGACGTACTGCTGTTCGCAGATCACCACTTTGGTGCCGGCATTGTCGAAAACATAGGTCAGTTGTTCGGCGGGCAGCGTGTTGTACACCGAGAACGAGGTCGCGCCCAAGTGCTGCGCGCCCACTTCCAGCGGATAAAACTCGATGCGGTTGGCCATCATCAGCGAAACCGTGTCGCCGCGACAAACCCCCAGGCCGGCCAAACCGGCCGCGACCCGGCGCACGTCAGCCGCGTACTGCCGCCAGGTCATCGTCTGGGTGCCGCCCGGGGTGCGCAGCGCGATAGCGTCCGGGTCGATCGCCGCCGTGCGCTGGAACGCCTCACATAAAGTGGCCGGCTGCTGGGCTGTGGTTTTCGAATCGATCACCCAGCGCAGCCTAGTCTCGGAGTACGTTGCCGGTATGCGAATCGCGATCACCGAGTTCACCCCCATCGAGCAAACCGCGTTCGTGACCGCATACGCCCGCGCGCTCGACAGCCGTTGGCCCAAACCGATACTCGGCGACACG
>NZ_JBATXN010000539.1:0-2049 GCF_049673265.1 Mycobacterium sp.
GGAGTCCAGCCCGCCGGCACCGCGCCGCGCGTGGCTGATCCTGATCGCCGCCGGAGCGGTCGGCATGGTCGCGATGGTGATCTGGTTTCACGTCTGGCAGGACCGGGTGCGCGATTTGATGGGCGTAACGCATCTGAGGTGGAGCGACTATCCCCTGGCCACCGCAGTTTCGTTGCTCGTGCTGTTCGCCGTCGTCGAGGTCGGCCAGCTCGTCCGCCGATTGGTCCGCTTCCTGGATCTGCGACTCGATCGCTTTGCGCCGCCGCGGGTTTCAGCCGTCATCGTGGTTTTCCTACTGGTGGCGCTGACGATCGCGTTGCTCAACGGCGTGGTGGTGAAATTCGCGATGCGGACCATGAACAACACGTTCGCGGCGGTCAACGACGAAATCAATCCCGACACCGCCGCGCCGACGACACCGCTGCGCTCCGGGGGGCCGCAGTCACTGGTGTCCTGGGAATCGCTGGGACATCAGGGCCGCATCTTCGTGGCGGGCGGGCCCACCGTCGCGCAACTCACGGCGTTCAACGGCGTCCCGGCGGTCGAACCGATCCGTGCTTACGCCGGACTGGACTCCGACAACGGCATCACCGCCGCCGCGGAGTTGGCCGCGCGCGAGTTGCAGCGCACCGGTGGACTGCGTCGCGCCGTCGTCGCGGTCGGAACCACCACCGGCACCGGCTGGATCAACGAGGCGGAAGCTTCGGCGTTGGAGTACATGTACAACGGCAACACCGCGGTCGTCAGCGTGCAGTACTCGTTCCTGCCCAGCTGGCTGTCGTTTTTGGTGGACAAGGAGAACGCCCGCCACGCCGGCCAAGCGCTGTTCGAGGCGGTGGACCGGCTGGTCCGCGAGCTGCCGGAAGCGCAGCGCCCCAAGCTCGTCGTGTTCGGCGAAAGCCTGGGCTCCTTCGGCGGCGAAGCGCCGTTCATGAGCCTCAACAACGTGCTGGCCCGCACCGACGGCGCGCTGTTTTCCGGGCCGACATTCCAGAACACCATCTGGACCGATCTGACCGCGACCCGCGATCGCGGATCACCGGGATGGCTGCCGATCTACGACCACGGACGCAACGTGCGCTTCGTCGCCCGCCCAAGCGATTTGGATCGTCCGCACGCGCCGTGGCAGCACCCCCGGGTGGTCTATCTCCAACACGCCTCCGACCCCATCGCCTGGTGGAATCCCGACCTGCTGTTCCGCCGACCGGACTGGTTACGCGAAAAGCGTGGTTATGACGTGCTGCCCGAGACCGAGTGGATCCCGGTGGTGACCTTTTTGCAGGTGTCGGCCGACATGGCGGTGGCCACAGATGTACCAGCCGGGCACGGTCATGTTTACGTCGCCGACGTTGCCAATGGCTGGGCGGCGGTGTTGCAGCCGCCGGGTTGGTCGCCGGCCAAGACCGCTAAATTGCGGCCGCTGCTGCGGGCCAGCGATTGATGCGGACCAATGGTCTCTAAGTGTGCGGCGGGTTTCGGCCGGCTGAACACTAGTTACGCCGCAATGAATAACTATCGCTCAGCTCAATTAAGTGGCAACATTTGCTCACCGGGCACCGATGAAAAAGTGTGAGTTGCGGCACTCGGTGAAGGGAGTGATCAATGACTCGGACAAAGTCATCCGGCGCCCGCGGCAGGATCGCGAAGATCGCGGTGACGGGACTGCTTTTCGGCATACCCGTCGTCGCTGTGAGCATCCCGGCGTTTGCGGCGCCCGGCGGCGCACCGGCGGTACTTCCGGCGCCACTGCCAGCGGATCCACCCCCCAATCCGCCGGAGCCGCCGACGCACCACCAAGCGCCGCCTCCCCCGGTGTACAGCGAGACCGAGGACTGGTGGGGCTACGGCGACTCGGGTGGCGGCGGCGGTGGCGGCTAAGCCGGGCTAGCGGGCGATCGCAAGCGCGGCGAAGCCGGGCGCAGCGGGTTCGCCCGCCGACAAACTAACGCGCGGCCAGCACTCCGGCGGCGGCCAGCGCTTGATACCCCCCGACGACGTCGGTGGCGCGGTGCAGGCCGAGATCCTGCAGCGCGGCCGCCGCGAGGCTGG
>NZ_JBATXN010000540.1:0-4489 GCF_049673265.1 Mycobacterium sp.
ACCCAGGACCCGCAGCACCCGATGCACAGTGTCGACGTCGTCGATGTCCAGACCGCACAGCTCGCTGACCCGGATGCCGGTCGCATACAACAACTCCACGATCAACCGATCCCGCAGTGCGAGCGGATCACCTTGCTGGCAACCGGATTTCGCTGCTGACATGGCGGCAAGCGCTTGATCTTGCCGCAACACCGCCGGCAGTGTGCGACGCGTCTTCGGCGCCTGCAGGCGGGCGGCCGGGTCGTCGGTCATCAACCCTTGCCGAACCGCCCACGCGGTGAACGCCTTAACCGCCGAGGTGCGGCGCGCCAACGTCGTGCGGGCGGCGCCCGCACCGGCCCCGGCGGCCAGCCACGATCGCAACACCGGCAGACTCAGCCCACGCAGACCTGTTCCGGGCGAGCGATCGTCCACGAAATCGAACAACGATCGCAGATCGCCAAGGTAGGCGCGGCGGGTATGGGCCGAGCGACCGCGTTGCAGCGCCAAGAAGTCGTCGAACTCCTCGAGGATCGCCTCCACTACCCCACGGTCGCAGACATCGGCGGCCCGACTCAGCTGACGCGCCGCAAGGTGTCCGGAGTGAGATCGGCCAGCGATGTGTATCCGTCGACAGCCATCGTCAGGTCGGCTTCGGCCAGCAGAGCGCGCAGCACGTGCACGATGCCGTCGATGCCGCCCAGCGCTAGGCCGTAGGCATAGGGCCGCCCGATGCCCACGGCGGTCGCGCCGAGCGCGAGGGCTTTGACGATGTCGGCCCCGCTGCGGATTCCCGAGTCGAACAGCACCGGCAGCCCGTCGGCGGCCTCAACCACATCTGGCAGGCAGTCCAGCGCGGGCAAGCCGCCGTTGGCCTGCCGTCCGCCGTGATTGGAGCAGTAGATGCCGTCAACGCCGCCGTCTTTGGCGCGACGCGCATCGTCAGGGTCGCAGATGCCCTTGACGATCAGTGGCAGCGTGGTCAGTGAGCGCAGCCAGGGAAGGTCGTCCCAGGTGAGTGGGTTGCCGAAGATTTGCGCCCAACGCAGCACTACGGCCTGCGGGTTTTCCTCGGGTGGCGCCGGCAGACTGGCACGAAACACCGGGTCACTGGTGTAGTTGCTCAGGCAATGTCCGCGTAGCTGAGGAAAGTTCGCGGTGCTCAGGTCTCGCGGCCGCCAACCAGGCACCCAGGTATCGAGGGTGACGACGACCCCCTTGAACCCGGCCGCCTCGGCGCGATGCACAAGGCTGGCCGCCAGGTCGCGGTCGGTAGGCGTGTAGAGCTGAAAGAACCCCGGAGTCTCGCCGAACTCGGCGGCGACGTCTTCGAGCGGGTCGGTCGTCAACGTCGACATCACCATCGGGACCCCGGTGCGGGCAGCGGCGCGGGCCGTGGCCACGTCGCCGTGGCCATCTTGGGCGCAGATGCCGATCACGCCGATCGGCGCCATGAATACCGGTGACGGCAGTGTCATGCCGAACAGCTCGATCGACAGGTCACGTTCCTTGGCGCCGACGAACATCCGGGGCATCAGCCCCCATTTTTCAAAGGCGGCACAGTTGGCCCGCTGAGTGCGCTCGTCTCCGGCGCCGCCGGCAACGTACGACCACACTGACGGTGGCAGCGCCGCGGCGGCCTTGGCCTCCAGTTCGGCATAGGCCATCGGCAATGACGGCGCGACTCCGGACAGGCCTTGCAGGTAGATCTCGAACTGGTAGTCCCCAAATGCCATGGGGGTCAGAATGCCAGTCGACGATCAGTCAGCCGCGCCGGCCGCCGCCTCGGCAGCCGCGAGCTCCTTCTTCCACTGCCGGAACGTCTCTTCGGTGCGGCCGCGCCGCCAATAACCCGAGATCGACGCCCACTTCGCATCCACTTCGCGCTCTTTGCGGATATAGGGCCGGATGTTGTGCATGACCGCTTGCGCCTCGCCGTGGACGAAGACGTGCACCTGCCCGGGTAGCCACGGGGCCGATTTGACGGCCTCGATCAGCGGCGCGTGGTCGCCGGCTCGGTCCTCGCTGATCAGATCGGCTCGCCCGCCGCGGTAGATCCAATTGATTCCGACACCCTCTGGTGCGGTCAGCGGGATTTCGTTCTCGGGTTCGGCAATCTCGATGAATACTTGACCAATTGCGTTGGCGGGCAACGCTTCCAGTGCAACGCTGATGGCCGGCAATGCAGTCTCGTCACCGGCCAGCAAGTGCCAGTCGGCGGCCGGATCCGGGCTGTAGGCGCCACTGGGCCCCATCAGGTACACCGGCTGCCCGGGTTCGGCCGCTGCGGCCCACGGGCCGGCTGTGCCGTGCTCACCGTGCACAAGAATGTCGATCGCGATCTCGCGGGCGACCGGATCGGCCCGCCGCACGGTCAAGGTTCGAATTACCGGCTGCTTGGTGGCGGGCAGGTCGGCGAAACTGTCCAACGTCAACGGCTGCGACAGGCTGGCTGCATCGACGTCCTCAGCGACAAATACCAGCTTGACGTAGGAGTCGGTGAACTCGCTGGGCTTGAATGTGTCGAAGCCGCTGCCGCCGAGGACAACCCGGACCATGTGCGACGTGACTTCTTCGCGGCGCACCACTTCGAAGGTGTGCACTGGTCGACCGGCCACGCGATCCCTCCCCTTCAGAGCCCTTCAGAGCTGACCCCGTCGACTATACGAGCTGGCGGCTACGCCCCTGGCCCGCTGCGATTCCGAACGATTCGCCAGCGGCCGTCGTGTCGTTCGGCCAGGCCCGCAACCTCCAGCATCGCCAGCGGAGCCAGGATCCGGGTCGGTTCCAGCGCTGCGGCAACGGCGATCTCGTCGACCGTGGCGACTCCTCGTCCAGGTAGCGCCTCGTAAACCAGCCGCTCGTCGTCACTGAGCTCGTCCAGCGGCGTGGCAGGGCGCGACTGCTCGGGCGCCAACTCACCGATGCAACCCACCAGCTCGACGATGTCCTCGGCGCGGGTGATCACCTCGGCGCCGGTGCGCAGCAGGGCGTGGCATCCCGTCGACGCCGACGACGTCACCGGTCCGGGCACCGCGCCCACTATCCTGCCTAGCGCCCGCGCCCACGCGGCGGTGTTTGCCGCGCCACTGCGCAGACCGGCCTCCACCACGACCGCCGCGCCGGCCAACGCAGCAACCAGCCGATTGCGCGTCAGGAAGCGGTGCCGTGCAGGTCGTACCCCCGGCGGATATTCGGTTACCAACAACCCGTTGCTGGCGATTCGATGCAATAAGCCGGAATGCCCAGCGGGATAAGGGATATCAATCCCTCCCGCCAAGACTGCGACAGTGACGCCATCGACCGCGAGTGCGGCACGGTGGGCCGCACCGTCGATGCCGTAGGCCCCGCCGGAGACCACCGCGACGTCCCGCTCGGATAACCCCGCCGCGAGGTCGCCGGCGACGTGCTCCCCGTAGCTGGTTGCGGCTCGGGTCCCCACGACGGCGGCTGCCCGCTGCGCTGTCTCGTCGAGCCGTGCCGGGCCCACCGCCCACAACACCAACGGCGGCCTGCCCTGTGGCTTCGCCGCGACCGCGACGCTGTCGAACGCCGCGAGCGCCAGCAGTGGCCACTCGTCATCGTCGGGTGTGATCAACCGACCACCGCGGCGAGCAAGCAATTCGAGATCATCTGTGGCCCTGTCGATTTCGCGCCTCGCTTCGGTATGACGGGCCAGGTTGTCATTGACCTCGCCTCGTCGCACCCGTTCGGCTGCTTCGACCGGCCCGACACGATCCACCAACGCGGCCAGTTCAGCGCAGGGCGGTTCGACCACCCCGGACAGGTAGGCCCATGCGCGCAACGTCGAGTCGCTCATCGCGACGCTCCGGCTTGGCGAAAGCTCAATGCGACCGCCACGTCATCGCGTGCGGGTGATGTGCGACCGGCCAGGTCGGCCAAAGTCCACGCGACTCGCAGTGTCCGGTCGACGCCGCGGATACTCAGCAAGTCGCGTTGCAGCGCGCTGTGCAGTGGTTGCATCACCGCGCTGCCAAGCCGGAATCGGCGCCGCAGCAGTGTTCCGGTGACCTCGGCATTGGTGCGGAATCCGTGTGGGCGCCAGCGCTGCATCGCCGCATCACGTGCGCGTGCCACCCTGCTTCGGACCTGTGCCGTCGACTCGGCCTCGGCAGTTGCCAACGCGCTCATCGGCACCCGATGCATCTCGACCCGCAAGTCGACGCGGTCCAGTAGCGGACCGGACAAGCGGCCCAGATAGCGGCGTTTGACCGCTGCCGCGCACATGCAGTCACGCGGATCCCCCGGCGCGCAGGGGCACGGGTTAGCGGCCATAATGAGTTGAAAGCGGGCCGGATAACACGCCACCCCATCTCTGCGGGCCAGCCGAATCTCACCGTCCTCCAACGGCGTTCGCAACGCCTCCAACACGTTCACGTTTATCTCGGCGCATTCGTCGAGGAACAGCACCCCGCGGTGCGCCCGACTGACCGCACCGGGCCGCGCCATCCCCGATCCACCGCCGACCAATGCCGCAACGCTGGAGCTG
>NZ_JBATXN010000541.1:0-8027 GCF_049673265.1 Mycobacterium sp.
CGGGTGCTCTACGCCGCTCGTCGATTGCGGCCCAAAGAGAAGCCGCCCACCCTCGGTGCTCGTGCCAAGCGAATGGCGGCAGACGTGATCGACCTGATCGTCGCGGTCATCACCGTCACACTGCGACGGGCCGACGAGATGGGCGATGCGATCACCGCCCGCGGCGGCACCGGTCAGATCTCGGCGGCCCCGTCGCGGCCGAAACGGGCTGACTGGGTGGTGCTTTCGATCGTGTCAGCAGTATGTGCTTGCGCCGTGGCGGCTGCACTGCTGTAGCCGGCTCTTAGAACCGCACCAGTGCCGGCACGTCTGCGAGCGCGCAGTTGGGAATGCGTTCGGCCGCGCGCAGCAGGAAGTTGAGCTTCTCGATGCGCTCGCCCGATCGCGGCGCACCGTTCTTCTGAAATGGTGCCCCTAGCCCGACCGCCAGGTCCATCACGACATCGTCGATGACACCACCCGACCGGCCCGACGGGATCGCCAGAATTGCGTTCTGCGAGGCGAATTCGAAGCAGTCAAGCGCTTCGGCGATGGTTCCGATCTGGTTGGGCTTGAGGATGAAGCCATCGACGGCCGACGTCGTGACGGCCCGCTCCAGGCGGTTTCGGTTGGTGACGATCAGATCGTCGCCGAGGATGATTGAGCGGTCGATGGCCTGCACCGCTTTGCTGAACCCGTCCCAGTCATCCCCGTCGAGCAGATCCTCGATGAACACCATCGGGAAGTCCTCCGACAACGTTCGCGCGTAATCGATCAGAGCCTCGGCAGTCACCCGCCCGCCGTTGAATGCGTAGGTTTGCGTGCTGTTGTCGTATACCTCGCTCGAGGCGCAGTCGATGGCAAACGCCATGATGTCGGCACAACCGGCTTGCTCGACAGCCTCGGCAAGCACGTCCATGACCACGCGCGGATCGCTGGATGGAGCGACATACCCGTACGAGGATGCGATCAGCGGCGCGCGGCCAAGCCGTCGGGTCAGCACCTCGCCCAGCACGCCGAACAGGCTCACACCCTGTTCGACCGCCGACTCGATCGATTCGGCGCGATAAGGCACGACGAGGAACTCGCTGAACGTCTGATAGATATCGCCGTAGCGACCACCGTTGATCATGTTGAAGCTGGGCGCGGGCACGGTGGTCGGCGTTGGTAGTCCTAGCAGTCCACCGAGATAGGTGTATGTGGGAAGGCCCGCCGCCGCGGACGCCGTGCGCAGCAGCGCGATTGAGGTGGAGTAGATGGCGTTTCCGCCTAGCCGGTGCTTGTCCGGTGTGCCGTCGAGTTCGATCATGACTCGGTCCAGAGACCGGGGGTCGTCGAGTTCGGCGCCCACAAGAACCGGAGCGATTTCGTCGGCCACAGCCGAGACCGCGCGGTGCACGCTCAGCCCGTGGTATTCGGACGGGTCTCCATCACGCAGTACGAACGCCTCGTGCGCGCCGACTGACGTGCCGGTCGGTGACGCGCCACGGCCGACATGGCCTGTGTCAGTGGTGATTTCAACCTCAACCAATGGACGTGCCTTGCAGTCCAGCAGTTGGCGGGCGACCACGGATGCGATTTTCATCGACGAACTCCCACAACAAGCGATTGCCAGCTTACGAGGGGACGACTGAGAAGCCGCTGAGAAAGTGTTTGTCTCAGAAGACTGCGATGCAGACCGCGACGAACTGGCAGATCGCTGCGACCGCCGTACATGCGTGAAAAATCTCGTGATAGCCAAATGTCGTCGGCCACGGGTCAGGCCAGCGCACTGCGTAAAACACCGCGCCGAGGCTGTATAGGGCGCCGCCGACCGCGAGCAGCACCCCCGCGGCCACACCAGCGTTGTGCAGGATTACCCCCGCGTACCAAACCGCTACCCAACCCAGCAGCAGATAAAGCGCCACGCCCAGCCAGCGCGGCGCGTCGGGCCAGAACAACGTCAACGCGATTCCGGCCAGCGCCCCGCCCCACACAATCGCTAGCACCACCTGCCCAGTGGAACGTGGCATGTCCAGCAGGGCGAACGGCGTATAGGTGCCGGCGATGAGGACAAAGATCATCGAGTGGTCCAGCCGTCTCATCCAGCTCCTGGCGGAAACGGAACCCCAATCGACCCGGTGATAGGTCGCGCTAACGGCAAACATCGTCACGATCGCCAGCGTGTAGACCAGCGTCGCATGACCCGCTTGCTTCGACTCCACCGCCCACGACACCGCTACCAATGCTGGGCCGGCGATGAGGGCCGCGAAGGCGCAATAAAGATGGATCCATCCGCGCAACCGTGGCTTGCCAAGGACACCGACCTCGGACTCGGCGAAACGGCCGGTGTTGTCGACGTCATCGGTCGGTACGTCTGCGATGGACCGGCCGGCCGCGTCGAGATGGTAGGTCACCATTTTTTTCTCCCTTGCTCGCGATCCGGATCGTCGTTAAGTGTCTCTGCACCAAGCAATCCGGGTTATCGACGTGTCGCTCCGTAATGCGTTATGGAACCAACCTGTTACGGAACCGTTTTCGCAATGCTGTGAACTGGGCTTTCATCCATGGCAGCGCCAGGGTATGAGGGGGTCGTTGAGAAGTCGCTGAGAACGGCATCGAGCTGTGTGACCTGCGCCGACGGGAGCGATCTTCGTTGTTCCCAGCTGGCTCTCAGCCCTGCAGAATCAGACTATGTGGGTGTTTACCGGGCGCTTGCCCAGCTTGGGTATCGCCGCTCGCTCAGCGGCGATCACAGCGGTGGTCGTCCTGGTCGCACTTACCTTCGCGGGCGTGGTCTTTGACCTGATCTTGTATCGGTCGTTGTTGGTGGGCGTCGATGACGCCAGCGCGGGCAGAGTTCGCACCATAGTTGACGCCCTGCATTCGGAATCGCCGGACGATCTCGACAGCACGCTTCTTTCCACCAATCAGCACGTGGTCGCGATCCAATTGATAGCCCCTGATGGCAACGTGGTGAAGCGGTCGGGGACTGCGCCTGCCACACCTCTAATACCCGTCACGGAGTTCACCTTGAACTTGCGTCGCGGCATGTCAGATGATGCGGTGCCCAACGAAAACATGCGGGTGAGCGGTCAGCGGGTCAACACTGCATCCGGTGAGTACACAGTGCTCGTCGGCGGAGGTAGCGAGGCGGTCGAGGAGACTGCGCGGATCGCCGCGCTGCTGTTGGCAGCGGGCGCGCCGATCATCATCGCGGTCGCGGCAGCTGCCAGTTACCGGCTTGTTCGCCGGTCACTGCGATCGGTGGACGCTATCCGAAGCAGGGTGGCTGAAATCTCAACCTCCGACTTGGCCGAGCGGGTACCCGTGCCCACCAGTCGCGACGAAATTTCAGCCCTGGCAGTCACCATGAACAAAATGCTGGCGCGCCTGGAAGCCGGCCACCAAGCGCAGCAGCGGTTCCTCGGCGACGCGTCTCACGAACTGCGCAGCCCGCTGGCCACGATAATCTCCGGTTTGGAAGTCGCCGAGGCCCATCCAGAACTGCTTGATGCGGAATTGACAGTTGACACCCTGCTGCCCGAGGCGCACCGCATGCGGGTGCTGATCGAGGATCTGCTCTTGTTGGCCCGCGCCGATGAACAAAGTCTGGTGCTGCGCAAAGAGCAGGTGGCGGTCGACGAACTCGCCGAGGTGGAGGCTGCTCGTTTGCGACGCGACGGCTGCACGATCCACACCGAAATCTCCGCGGCGCGTTTGATCGGCGACCGGGTGGCGATCTCGCGGGTGATTCGCAATCTCGTGGATAACGCTGTCCGACACGCGAAATCGCGTGTCGACATCGAGGTTGGCAGCCGAGACGGCAACGTCATACTCACCGTCAGTGATGACGGGCCAGGCATCGCCGCAGCCGACCGAGCCCGGGTCTTCGAACGGTTCGTGCGCCTAGACTCAGACCGCGCGCGCAGCGGCGGAGGCACCGGCCTGGGCTTGGCGATCGTCGCCGAGGTCGTGGCCGCGCACGGTGGCACGGTCAATATTGACGACCGCAACGGCGGCGGAACAACCATAAACGTCACGTTGCCTCAACAAACCAATCGGTAGCCGACGCCTCGGATTGTCTCAATGGTGTTGGTACCGAAGGGAGCGTCGATCTTGCGGCGGACATATCCCACATAGACCTCAACAACGTTGTCAGGGCCCTGGTAGTGCGCATCCCACACATTGCGCAATATCTCGGCTTTCGTCACCACCACGTCTTTGTTGCGCATCAGAAACTCGAGCAGCCCATATTCGCGGGGGGTCAGAGTGATTGGGGTCGAACCACGTTGGACTGTGTGCCTAGCAGGATCCAGTGACAACGAACCAGCGGTCAATACCACCGGCCGCTCTGGCGCACCGCGACGCACCAACGCGTGCAGGCGCGCCACCAGCACTCTGAACGAAAACGGTTTCGTCAGATAGTCATCCGCTCCGAGATCGAACGCATCGGTCTGGTCATACTCGCCGTCCTTTGCAGTCAGCATGAGCACCGGCGTCCACACGTCCTGCGTCCGCATTCGGCGCAGGACCTCGTATCCACTAAGGCCCGGGAGCATGATGTCCAGAACCACAACGTCGAAGCTGTTGTCGATCGCCTCGCGCAGGCCCTCGGTGCCTGTGCCTACAGACACAACGACGAAGCCCTCGGCCTTCAACCCCTTGGACAATGTCGCCGACAACCGCGGTTCGTCCTCGACCAGCAGGACCCTCATATATCGGTACGCTACTTCGAGCGGCTCGCTGCGCGAAAGGCCGAAGGCCAACGGAGGCGGGACCGCTTCAGGGATGCCGTTATTCAGCAGGAGGGCCAGTAGTGACCAGCGTAGCGAATCCGATTCCGCCACAAGACCTTTCAGGAATCGTGGGGCATCGCTTTATCTATACTTACGCTAACGGCTGGCAATACGAAATGTATGTCAAAAACCCCAGTACAATCGACTACCGTATCCACTCAGGCCACGTAGGAGGCCGCTGGGTCAAGGGCCAGCAGGTCGACCTGGTCCAACTCGACGAAGACAGCTTCAAAGTGTCCTGGACCGAACCCACCGGCACCTGTGTGGCCGTCAACATCCTGCCGGCCAGACGCCTCATCCACGGGGTGATCTTCTTCCCCCAGTGGATCCGCATCCATGGTGAGCACACCGTTTGCTTTCAAAACGAGCACCTCGATCAGATGCGGGCCTACCGTGACCAAGGACCCACCTACCCCATCTACCAAGTCCCCGAGTTTGCCCACATCACGCTGTTCGAATACGTCGGTACCGACGATGAGTCGGTTATCGACAAAGCTCCGCAAGAGCTTCCCCCGGGCTGGTCCAACCGGACCGCCTAGCGGGGTGTTACGCGGCGGCTAGTCTTGCGTCGGTGATGCCGAAGGGCCCGTCGGTGTCGAACGTCGCGCGGGTGGCGGCGACGTGCTCTTCGACAGTCATTGGTTTCGACCCGCCGATCACCTCGACGAGATTGTTGAGCCCGGAGAAGACGCCGTCGCGGTAATCCTGCGTCACATTGCGCAGGTGCTGCACGAAATGCGCGGACCCGCCAGCGGCCGTCAGCCCCGCGGCGAATGTCGAGATCTCGATCGGCTCGTAGCGGACCGGAATGCCCAAAGTGTTGCCGATTTTCGCGGCGATGGAATACCAGTCGAGTTCTTCGGCACCGAACAGCGGATAGCTCTGACGGTCATGCGGATCGGGGGTTTGCAGAATTGCCGCAATGACTTTGGCTTGATCCGCCGCGGCGATCGGGGCGTGGCGGACATCTGCCAGCGGCAGCCGGTAGATGCCTTCATCGCCGTCGCGCACCCAGAAGCCGTTCAGCCATTCCATGAAGAACGTCGGGCGCAAATGCGTCGTCACCAGCGCGGTGCGATCCAACAGCCGTTCGGCGATCCAATGTTGCCTGGCGGCATTGCTTTTGGCTTCGCGTCGCGCCGAGATCTGCGACATGTTGACGACCGCATGCACACCGGCCTCACTGGCAGCCTGTGCGAAGTTGGCCGTGGCCTCGATCAACCCAGGGGCGATCGGGTAATTGAAGTAGGCCGCGGTCACCCCGACAGTCGCCGCACTAACCGAAGGGAAGTCCAACAGATCGCCCTGGACGACTTCGGCACCCTGTTCAGCTAGCCGCTCGGCGCGACCATCCAGAGTTCGCACCAGTGCCCGGACGTTAAGGCCACGTTCCCGCAGCAAGCGGACGGTGTGTGCACCGGTTTTGCCGGTAGCGCCGGTGATCAGGAATAAGTCGTCCTTGGTGGTCATGGTGTTGCCTCCCCCAGTCGCAGATGTCCGAGCTGACCTCTGGGCCAACCACCGGAAACCGATCGGTATTCCAGGAGTAGCTGTAAAACCTGAACATTAATCGGCACAAAACTGGTCGGTATACTCCAACACTATGGACAGCAGCCTCAGCGCACCAGCACGAATCCTGTCCGCGGCCAGATCGCTTTTCTACCGCGAAGGCATTCATGCGACCGGCGTCGAGCGCATCGCACAACAGGCGGGGGTGTCAAAGCGCACGATGTATCAGCACTTCCCGAGCAAGGCGCAGCTGGTGGAGGAGTACCTGCGCGGTATCCACGAGAACGGGGGGATGCCCAACGAAAAAGCCCTCGACGCTCCCGGTGCAAGCCCGCGCAACCGCCTGTTAGCGATCTTCGACAGCCCGCCGACCACCCGTTTCCGCGGCTGCCCCTTTCACAACGCGGCGGTCGAAGCGGCCGATGACATGCCCGGCGTGCACGAGGTGGTTCACGAACACAAGCTGCAATTCATTACTCGTCTCAGCGACGCGGCCACCGACGCCGGAGCGAAAGACCCCTATCAGTTGGGCCATCAGCTGGCAGTGCTCTTCGAGGGAGCCACGTCACTGGCCACCTCGCTCAACGACACCGCCCCGCTGATTCATGCACGATCTGCTGCAGAAGTGCTTATCGACTCGGCCGTCAGGAAGCGCGCGCCGTCGAGGTGAAACCCACGAGCACCCTTACGGATGATCGGCCACGAAGGCTGCTGCGCGGTCCCATACCTCGTCAGCTGGCACATCGTGAACGTTGTCGTCGCGGATCTCGCCCAGCTTGTCGATGGCCAACCGGATCCGCGTTAGTGATACCGGATCCTTCGACCAATATTCTTCATCGATGCCGAGCACGGCCACCAGCAGATCCCCGGGGCCCAGATCGCCTTGCAACAGCGGATCCCATTGGAGCTGCACCGCGGCCCGCGGCAACAGATGGCTCAGTCCTTCATTGTGTGACAACAGAATACGGATGTCCGCTGTGGTGAGGGAGCCAATGGGTTGGCGACGCAATGCGTGCACACGCCGAATCACGGCCGTGGCGTCCTCGGACGCGACCCGAACGTCGTCGTCCAGCTGCTCCAATGACAGTTCGTCCTCGGCGTCGGCACAGACCGTCCAACGACCGCCCTCGCGCCGGCACACGAGCGTTTGGTCTTTGCCGCCGAAGTAAGGGCGGGTAAATCGGGCCAACGCGATGTCGCCGAAAACCCGTACGCCGAGGACCCCGACGGGGTCGCTGTCTGTATCGACGGGTTCGTCTGCGTCCGGATTCGCAACGTTGTCCAAAAAGGATTCGGCTTCATCCGCGCACATCAGCGCCGCCATCTCGCGCGGTACTGCCCGATCCGTTGCCAATGCGAACACCCTCAGCAGATCTCCGATCTGCGCTTCATCGTCGGCTGTCATCTCACGCGGCGCGCGCGGTCCAGGTGAAGCTGTGCATGTTAGGAATCTGCGGCACCAGGGCGGCCGCGACACTGCGACCGATTTGATCAGCCGCAGCGAGGGGAGTGGTGGGGTTTAAGAAACCTTCCAGTTCGACACGCAGGGTCCGCCCCGTCCAGCGGGCTCGAGCGTGCGAGTGCTGCACACCGGGCACCGCCGTGGCGGTGGTTTCGGCGGTCGTGACGATCTCCGGGTCGACGCCGTCGAGCAGCCGGTGGGCGATATCAGCGGACACCTCCCAGCCGACGTGGCAGATGAATCCGGTAACCACGATGCCCGCGATCGCATCGGCCCAGGCCCAGCCGAGTGCGACACCG
>NZ_JBATXN010000542.1:0-5753 GCF_049673265.1 Mycobacterium sp.
GCGGACGGTATGCGCCGCGCCCGTGCGGGAACGTTCCGGCCGCTCGGCGCGTAGCGCTGCGGCAACCCCGTCGACGACGCTGGGCGCCACGTCCGGAGCCGACGACGCGTCGGTGTCCAGGGCCGCGACATCGCGACGGACGCGATTGAGCGCGGCCATCGTCTGCTGGGCGTCTGGGTCTGCGCGGACTCGCTTACGCAGCCGGGCGGCGGTGTCGTCGTCGAGTAAACCTGCCTGCAGGTCGGCCAAGGCCTCCACGGTCAGCGGGGGATCGGCGCCCGCATTGTCGCTGTTATCCGGCCCAACTCCGTCCATCCGCCTCAGTGTCCGTCATCGCTATCCCGAACGCCACGCACGGCGCGCGGGTCGGCTAGCCAGCCGGGCGGTGGGGCGCGCTGTCGGTTTCCAGGTAGCCCAGGATCGTGGCCAGCCGGGCCCGGGCGCGGGCGCAGCGACTCTTGATGGTGCCTTCGGCCACCCCGAGCATCGCTGCGGTGTCGGCGACCGAATAGCCGTGCATGTCGACCGCAACCACCGCCGCGCGCTGTTCGACGGGCAGTCGCATCAATGCCCGATGCACGGCGATCGCGGTGTCCACCTGCGCGGTCCGATCGGCGACCGGGTAGACGTCGTCCAGCGCGGTGGTCAAATGAGACTTGTTGCGGCGCAGCCGGTCCAGGCATGCGTTGACCACGATGCGGTGCAGCCAACTGCTGACGGCGGCGTCATGGCGAAAGGAACCGGCGCTGCGGTGTGCCGAGACCATCGCGTCCTGCAGCGCGTCCTCGGCGTCCTCAGGGCTGCGGCTGGTCAGCCGGGCAACCCGGTGCAGCTGCCCCTGGTGGCGGTAGAACAGCTCCTCGAAGGCATAGCGGTCGCCGGCGACGTGGGCGGCCAGCAATTCGGCGTCACTGCGTTGCTGAACTTTGCGCCCGAAGCCCACGGCCGGACAGTAACCAATCGGTGCATACCCGGCACTTCACCCGATCGGGCCGGTGCGTCAGGACGCGGCTTGAACCGTTAACTCGGAGATGCCCGAGCGGCTTTCGCCGTTAGTCGTCCCCAAAGTCGGAATCCAGACCAGCAGATACGAGGTGGGGGCCGAGGACTTGACCGGGATGCTGTTGCGACCCGGATGCATCGCCACCGGCTGAGTCAGCGCCGTGGTGTTGTCCAACTTGGCCGGCGTCGCCGTCGCCGACGAGCGGATCTGAATTTTAGTTCCGGTGCTGGCCAGGTCGACTGTTACCGCGCCGACCACGGTTGGTTTTGGCAGCTGCAGCAGCAACCCGACGCCGGCTTTGAAGCTCGGGAACGGGACGGCGTCATGGTAGGTGTCGGTGTCCCACGCGGTGGCCGCGTTGCCGTCGATTGCGAGGGCGGCTTTGCTGGGGTTGTCGGCCTCTTGGCCGGGGGAGAAGACTTTCACACTCACCGGCTTGACGACGCTACCCGCCGCTGCGGTTTCGCTGGAGCTCGAACTACCCGACGGCGCGTTGAGACCCAGCTGGTCTTTGTCCAGGCCACTGACGTCGCCGAACATGTGGCTCAGCACTGATGCCAGGACCAGTAAAGCCACCACGATGATCGCGGCTCCAGCGCCGACCCCGATTGTTACGGCGCGGCGCCGACGGACCCGTGCCTGCGCTTCCTCCAGCGTGGGCGGGCGGGAGCGGTCCGGCCGGGCGGGCTCCGGCGGCAGGTCGGGCAGTGGGCTCAACAGCTCGGTGCGATCGGCCACCGCGGTCGCCTGCTGTAGCAAGTTCAAAAGCGTTGCCGCACTGCGTATCCCGCCGTCACCCTGAATGGAATGGGTGGCCGCCGCAGAAATCTGGTAGGGGATGGCGCGGTCGATCGAGCTCGGTTCGACAGGCTGACCGCCCGGTTCGCGCGGCGCCGGGGCCATCTCGCCGCCGACGCCGGTTTCCGGTAGC
Organism: Mycobacterium sp.; assembly: GCF_049673265.1. Classification (GTDB taxonomy): domain Bacteria; phylum Actinomycetota; class Actinomycetes; order Mycobacteriales; family Mycobacteriaceae; genus Mycobacterium. Next base: position 1,935 of record NZ_JBATXN010000542.1, read on the forward strand.
GGCCAGCGGTTGACCAGCAGCGCGTAGAGGGCGGCGCCGATGCCGCGGATGTCATCCTCGGGGGTGGCGTGGGGCATGGTCGCGGGGAAGGCCAGCACCACGTCGCCTTCGATGCTGACCCGCACCCGGCTGGGATGATCGATCGACAACGCGACACCGGCGTGGTGGGCCGCCTCGGCGGCGGAGGCCAGCGTTTGCATGGCGCGGGCAGCGCCGACGGCGGACGGCGAGGTGTCGGCGACCTCCTGCAGCGAACCGCCGCGGACCCATTCGGTGACCACCAAACCGCCGGTGCCGGTGTGGACGACGTCGAGCACCCTGGCGATCCCGGGTTTGTCGACGCGGCTCAGCCGCATGGTGCGAGACAGGATGTCGCGCACTTGGTCGTCGGCTAGCGCTCCGTCTGGGTCCACGAACGTCAGTGCCACCTGCCGATCCAGCGCGGTGTCGAGTGCTTGCCAGAACTGCAGGTGCGGGGCACCGCCATGAAAGACCAGTAGCCGGTAGCGACCGCGGGCAATGCTGGCACCGGGAACCAGCGGCGGTTCGTCTTGGTTTGACGAGGCTGGCGCCGACGGATCACGCGAGGCGTCGAAGCCCATCGGATCGGCGGGATCTGCCGGGGGTTCGCCGTTGGGCCGCGGAGGCGGGTCTGGCGCTGCGACCACGTCGGGCTGGAAGTCATCGACGGCCGGTGACGATGCGGGCCGCGAAGCGGCGCGAGGAGGAGGCGGCCCATCAGACGGGGAGGATGCCGGGCCGGGGTCGACGTCGGAGACAGCTTTGGATGAGGTGCTGTCCGATGGGCCGTCGGTCATCCCCGGTCCTTTCCCCATCCCTTCCCCGGTTACGTTCTCCGGAAGCCCGCGCCGGATGGGTTCTCGTGCCGGATATCCCCGCGGCGTAGACGAATTCCTTTGCTCAGGGTACGTGAAGCTGCCGGGACGGAACAGCTGATCGGATGCCGCTGGTTTGCCAGCGGCGACGTTGCGCGGCGGGCCACCAGGGCGCGCAGCCGGCCTGGGTTGGCCACTAAGCCAGCCGCGAATTGCCGCCAGCGCCGCCTGCGCCTCGGGTACCCGCGCGCGCACCATGACCGCGGCCACGATGGGCGACATGATCACCGCGAGCACGAACAGCCGCAGGAGCGAGCCGGCGCCGCCGGCGTAGGCGGTCAGCCTCCGCATCCCCATCAGCTCGTCGACCACGTGCGCGATCAGCCCCGCGAGCAACGACGCGGTGATCGTGACCAGGATGGTGCGCATCTCCGCGAGGCCGAGCAGGTGGCCGCCGGGCGGCCGCAACGCGTTGCGCAGCAGGTAGTAGCCGACGATTGCGCCCGCCAAAAATCCCAAACCGTTGGCGAATCCGAGGTAACCGGCGACCAGGTCGGGATTGTCGGTCAGGTGCGGCGCCAGCAGCGAAGCGCCGATCTTGACGGTCGTGATGATGATGATGATCACGATCGGTATCCATGGCTGTTCGCGGGCGTAGAACACGCGCAGCTCCAGCAGCACGATCGCGTAGGGGATCAGCGTGAACGCCGACAACGCGATCGCCATGCCCAGGTAGCCGGCGTCGACGTCACCGAAGTGTCCGTAGGCGAACAACGCACTGCCGATCGCCGGCCCGCCGACGGTCATGAACGCCACTGTCGGAATCAGCGTGATCATCGTCAGGCGGCTGGCCAGCGAGAGGTCGGCCAGCACCGCGGGGGTGTCGTCGGCAGCGGCATTGCGGCTCAGCCGCGGCATCACCACGGTCAGCACGGTCACGCCGATCATGCCGAACGGCAGCATCAGCACCAGCCAGGTGTAGTTGTAGATCGCCGGCCCGGAAGCGGCTGCGGTGCTGGCGATCTGGTTGGTGACGATCAGACCGATCTGGCTGATCAGCACGTAGAACACCATCGCGGCGGCCATCGTGCCGAAGCGTTTGAGCCGATCGTCGATTCCCCACAACGGGCGAAGGCTGATGCGCTGACGCCGGATTGCCGCCAGCAGCACCACCGTCTGCGCGACCACTCCCAATGTGGTTCCGACGCCCAGCACCAGCAGCTTGCCGTTGCCCATCTGCACCGGGTCCACCGACAGTTGCCCCGGCGTGGCCAGGTAGGCGCCCAGCGTGGCGATTGCGACGACGTTGTTGACGACGGGCGCCCAAGCCGGCGGCCCGAAGACGTTGCGGGTGTTCAGGATGGCCATCAGCACCGAGGACAGGCCGTAGAAGATCACCTGTGGCAGCAGCAAATAGGCGAATGCCGCGGTGAGCGGTTCGTTGACCTGAGGGTTGCGGCCCAGCATCAACTGCACCAGCAGGGGAGCGGCGGCCACCGACAACAGTGTGGTCACCAACAGCAAGGTGGTGGCCAGTGTCACCAAGCGCCGCACGAACGCCGCACCCCCGTCGGCGTCATCCTGCTCGGCCCGCGCGAGTACCGGCACGAAGATCGCGGTGAATGTCGCCTCCAGCACCAGCGCGGCGACCAGGTTCGGCAGCTGGTTGGCCACCGAGAACGCGCTGGACAGCGCCGCACCCAGGATTGCGGCCAGGATGACGATCCGGGCAAACCCGGTGAGGCGGCTGATCAGGGTGGCGAACGCCATTCCCCACGAGCGCGAGACCAGTGCGGCGTCGGAGAGCTCGGGACGATTCTGTGGCGGTGTGCTCTGCGACGACACCAGCCCCGTCGGCGGCAGCGGACCGGTCGGCGGCCCCGGCCGGTGGGGCCGGCGCTGGCGCGCGACTGGTGGCAGCGCCGGTCGCGGCGACGAGCGACGGGCGGAGCTCATCGGCTGTGCTCTTCGTCGACGAGACGATCGTCATCGGCGAACGGCGTGTCCGCGGGGTCTGGCCGGTCCAGGTCGGCGGGGTCTGGCTGGCCACGGAAGCGGTGCCACAGCCGTCGTCCCGCCAGCGCCACCAGCACCGCCGCCGCGCTCAGCGTGATCGCGAACAGCACCTTGCCGTAGGCGTTGGAATGCACCGACAGCCGCACAGGCTCGCCCAGCGGCACACCTGCCGGGGTGTGCAACGTCACGTCGATGGCCACGCGCTGGGTGAAGTTCACTTCGATCGGTACGCGCAGCGGCAGATATCCCGGTGGCAACTCCATCTCGCCGAGATCGGTGACGCGCATCCCTGGCGGGGCTTCGACGTGCAGACGCACCCGGATCGGAACGCCCAGCCCGTTGTGCAGGGCCAGCGGGAGCGGGCTGTGCTCGGTCGCCAGCGTGTAGGACCCGGTCGGGTTGACGATGGTGACTGCGCCGAACAGGTCATTGATTGCGGTGCCAACGATTCCCAGGCGCCGCTGTGCCAACCCGTTGCGGGTGTCGGGCCGTTGGGCCTGGCTGACCGTACGCAGCATGTCCTCGCGCAACGGCGCGGTGTAGCCGACACCGGTCAATCCGGTGCGGGCATCGGCTGTCAACGCCGCGGTCAGCCCCGCTAGCCGGTTGACTTCGTTCGCGATCGTGGCGACGACGCGGTTATCGAACCGGCCGCGTTCGCCAGCCTCGGCGCCCGATCGCGGCAGCGGCGCAGACGCGGGCGGGGTGGCTGATGCGTCGGCGATCAGCGCCGGCAGTGGCCGCGGCACCGCCAGCCCCGAGCGGATCGCGGTCGCCAGTGTGGACAGGATGGCCCCCGCGTCATCGGACCGAAGTTTCCAATTGGTCGGCGGCAACAGCACTTCGGCGCGCGGGGTGACGCGCGGCTGCAGCGTCCGCCACAGCACCGAGCCCAGCGCGTCCTGGCGGCGGGCGGTCTCGGAATCGTGCTGAAGCCGAACCGCGAGCGCAGCGTTCAGGTAAGTCG
>NZ_JBATXN010000543.1:0-7417 GCF_049673265.1 Mycobacterium sp.
GTCCACCTGACGCCGCATGCGGTACCGAGCCTGCCGGCCTGCGCGCTGATCGGGATGGCCGCGTTCTTCACCGCTTCCGTCCACGCTCCCGTCACCGGGCTCATCCTGGCGACCGAGATGACCGGCAACACCAATCAGTTGCCACCCATGCTGGGTGCCTGCGCGGTGGCAATGCTGATCGCCGTAGCGCTGCGATCGAAACCGATCTACGACCGGCTTGCCCAGCGCGCGGCCGACAATTCCCGCCCTACCACCTGAGTGAAGTCTGAGGGTGCGCAGCAGTTTGGCGAACATCCCTTGCAGCAAATTTTGTTCGTCGTAGGCTCGTCACTGATGAGCAAGTCACGGCAGCGAGGCGCGCAGGACCCGGGGACCGCAGTCATGCGCGCCGCCGAGACCGATCGCATGCAGGTGGCCCAGTTGCTCACCGACGCCGCCGCTCAAGGACGGCTCCAGATGAGCGACTACGAGGACCGGCTCACCAGGGCGTACGCCGCGCAGACCTACGACGAACTCGACCAGTTGCACGCGGATCTGCTCGGCTCGTCGGTGAATCCTCAACGTGGCGGCGCTACCAAGCCGGCGCCGTCGATGCTGCTGCTGGCGATCATGAGCGCGTTCGAACGCCGCGGCCGATGGAACGTTCCCAAGAAGCTGACGACGTTCGCGCTGTGGGGCGGCGGCGTGATCGACCTGCGCTACGCCGACTTCACCTCGACCGAGGTCGAGATCAACGCCACCTCGATCATGGGCGGGCAGACCATCCTGCTGCCCCCCGAAGTCAACGTCGAGATCAAGGGCCACGGCGTGATGGGCGGGTTCGAGCACGGCGTTGCCGGCCAAGGCACGCCCGGTGCGCCGACCGTGCGCATCCACGGTTTCGCCCTGTGGGGCGGGGTCGGCATCAAGCGGAAAGCCCGCAAAAACCAGCGATAGGCTTTGCGAAGGGCCTGGTCACGCCCACTATTGGTGAGTGGCCGACGCCTGCGGTTATGCGATACTTGGGCGATGGCAGACAAGTTGCGGGTTAACCCGACGGCGTTATCTGCGGCTGGCAACGAAGTGGCCAATCACGGGGAGGATCTGCTAGCCCGGCAGCAGTCGGCTCATGCGGAGGCCGCGGGCGCACAATCTGGGTGGGTGGGCGCTTCGGCGGGCGCGTTGTCGAACCTGTTGGACGGCTGGCAGACCACCAGCGACGCTCATCTTCGCCGTTTCGGCAAGCATTCGTGTGACATGCATTTCGCCGCTGTCGAATTCGCCGACATGGACGACCGCAACACTGAGGCGGTGCGCAGGGTCGGCGAGGCGGCCCGCGGTGAGAGCCCTCGCGACTAATGACGTTGACTCTGGCTGATATTGATCGCTGGAGCCCGGAGGCCATCAACGCCGTTTTTCAGGCTGCAATCAGCCGCGCGCACGGTACCCGCACCGCATCAGCGGCGCTCGGCCAAACCATGCAATTCCTGGATTGGGGCGGTGACAGCGCCGACGCGGCACGAGCGGCGGCGCATCGCACCATGCTGAACCTCGACAACCATGCCGATGCCTGTGATGCCGTCGGCCGGGCCGCCGAGAAAGCGGCCGGCGAGGTCGTTGCGATCAAGGCGCGGCTGCAGATGATCCGAGACACCGCGCGCGATTATCACCTCACGATCGACAACCAGACCGGGTTGGTAAGCCTGCCCGAGAATCTGTCGTCCTTCTCCGACGCCGATCAGCGCGAGGTCGAGGCTGCGTGGCTTCGGGTTGCCGAGGCACTTACCCGGCTATTGGCCGACGCCCAAACAGCTGACGAGGATCTGGCCGCGGCCATCCGCGGCGCCGACGGCGACTTATCACCGGACCAAGTCAACGCGGAAACCTCGCACGAGCCACCGAAAATGCCGCAGGTGCCGCCACCGGGCACCGCACCCGATGACGTCGGCAAATGGTGGCATTCGCTGACGCCGGCGCAACAAGACCGGCTCAAAGACTGGTTCCCGCAATCGATCCGCAACCTCGACGGCGTCCCCAACAACATCCGCAACGAGCTGAATCTCCCAGTGCTGCAAAGCGAGATCTCCCGGCTGCAAAACGGCTGGCTCGACGGCAACGGCATCTGGCATACCGACCAAGCGAAGCTGGCCGACCTGGCCGCACTTCGCAACACCCTGGCTGCCCACCCGGACGCCAGCCTGATCCTGCTGGACACCACCAGCAATCCGAACAAGGTGCTGGCCGCGGTTGGCGTTGGTGACGTCGACGATGCCGAACGCGTCGGGGTGACCGTGGGCGGTCTCAACACCCGGGTCAGCTCCAGCGTCGACGCGATGGTCCGGGAAGCCGAAACCCAACGCCGCGAGGCAAGTACCTTACGCAGCAATGCGGGGTTGCCGAACCCCGACGCGGTCGCGTCCATCGCGTATCTGGGTTACGACGCACCCGACAATCTCAAAAATGTCATACACGACTGGAACGCCCAGGACGCGGCGGGACCGCTGAACAACTTCTATAAGGGTCTGGCCGCGACTACGAATGTCCCGGATCAGCACATCACCGCGTTCGGTCATTCCTATGGTTCGCTGGTCACCAGCTTGGCGCTGCAGGAGGGCGCACCGGTGGGCGACGTCGTCCTATACGGTTCTCCGGGAACTGAGCTCACCAACGTGTCGCAGTTGGGCGTTGCGCCGGGGCATGCTTACTACATGATCGGTGTCAACGACCATGTCTCCGATGTGATCCCCGAGTTCGGCGCCTTCGGCGCTGCCCCGCAGGATATTCCCGGCATGACGCAACTGTCGGTCAACACAGGCGTGGGCCCCGGCGATGGTGCTCTGCACGAACGGGCTTACGGGCATTCCGAATACGCGCGGGACGGCAGCAACGGTGAGCTTCGCATGAGCGGCTACAACATGGCCGCGGTGCTGGCCGGTCTGCCCAACGATCTCGTCATGCCTCCCGTGCTACCGCCGCCGACTATTCCGAGCGGACCGGGCCCGTTCGGATTGCCCATCCCCAACCCCGCGTATCACCCATGACGCGAACAGCGGCTCTACTCTTCGCGATTGCGCTCGCACTGTCTTGCGTGGTCAGTGCCTGCGGCGCACCGGACCGTAAGGCCGCAGCCGATCGGCTCAAGCTAGCGATCAAAGAGATGCCCGGCGTCCAAGACGCTGACGTGAGCTACACCAACAACTTTGAGCAGGGCGCCGTCGTTCGCATCGTGGTTTTCCTGCCTAACGCGGACACCAAGCAGATCGAGGACGTCGTCGGACGCATCAATTCCGTGCGCGGCGACTCGCTCAACGCGTTCGACCAGAAAGCGGAATTCGCCGTGACGCCCAGCCGGACCGTCCGAGTCGGCCGTGGTGCCGATCTCGACCCGGGCAGCATCGCCGCCGATGCGGAAAACCTTCGCCGGCTATCGGGTGCCGTCGACACCGCGGAGATGGGCATCTTCCGTAACAACTCCACAGCGGATTTGAAGCTCACCCAGGTGACGACACCCGCCGACGACGTGTTTTCCGCGATACGTGAAGGGTTTGGCGACGACGCACACGTGTCAGTGGATTTGCAGCCGGCTTCCAATATCGCGGGGCCCTCGTGGCAAGTGGCGTTTCCGTTCACTGCCGCAGATCAGCAACGGGTCGATCAGCAGATGGCTTCCATGCCGGTAATAATCTGGGCAATAACAGTGGGTTCACACGGCGCGATCGCGAGCTTGAGTGTCGGCGTACACAACCGCGAGACCGCCTACCAAGATCTCGTATCGGTAATCGGGATCACCGGGGCCGGGCCAGGACACGCGCTCGACCTAAGTTGGCGGCGGGAGGGCGACAGCGCCGGCAAATTCCCGGATTTCAGCGGTTCGGTGCAAGTGGGCGCCTGCAATTACGTCCCGAACTCTGCGAGTGAACAGCATCCGGAAACCTATTTGACGCCTGATGCTCGCGCAGTGCAGGACCGCTTGCGCAAGCAGTTCGATACCTGCCCGAAATAGCGGCTATTTCCGACGCCGGGCTCGCAGATAGTCGCCCACCACGGCCGCACCCAGCCCGTCGAGATCGGGAACCACGACCCGACCCTCGACCCGGCGCGCAACCTGATCGATGAACCGGGCCAGCCCGGGATCGCTGCCCAACCGGAAGATGGTCACCTGTGCGCCCAGTCGCGCCATGTCGTCGAAGCCGCGCACGGTGTGGGCGATGGTCCGCGGATGCGGCGGGTAGTCGAAAAACACCGCCGAGCCGTCGCCGTCGAAGTCTTCGAGGTGCGCGGTCGGTTCCCCGTCGGTGACCACCAACAGCACAGGCTGCGCGTTGGGGTGCCGCCGCAGATGCCGGCCGGCCAACGCCAGCGCGTGATGCAAGTTGGTGCCTTGCTCGTACACGCCTTCCAGACCCATCAACTCCGCGGTGCTGATCGTTCGGGCGTAGCGACCAAACGCGATGATCTGCAACGCATCCGAACGAAATCGCGTGCGCACCAAATGGTCGAGTGCCAGCGCCGTTCGCTTCATCGGCAGCCAGCGGTTCTCCATCACCATCGAGAACGACGTGTCGACCAGCAGCGCCACCGCCGCCTGGGTTCGAGTTTCGGTCTCGGACACCTCGACGTCGTCGACGGTGATCTTGATGGCGGGGTTCGGGCCGTCGAGAGTCGAGGTTCCGGCCTGCCGGAGCACCGCGTTGGTCAGCGTCCGGGTGACGTTCCACGGCTCGGTGTCACCGAACTGCCAGGGCCGGGTGGCGCCGGTCAGTTCGCCGGCTGCACCGGCACGGCGGTGGTCACGTTCACCACGGCGGCCGGAAAGTTGTTCTGCCACATCGCGTAACGCTGTTTCGCCGAGCCTTCGCATCGCCTTCGGCGATAACCGCCACTGGCCATCCGAGCTGCGGTCCAGGAAGCCTTGATTGACCAGTGCACGCTCGAGCTCGGAAAGGGTTTGCGCGTCGATGGCGGCCTGATCGCCGAGTTGGCGCGCGAGCGCGTCGATGTCGACGTCGTCCATGGTCGCACCGGGATAACTCTGCGACAGCTGCTCGGCCAGCTGCTCCAGCTCGCCGATATCTGCCAGCGCCTGGGCGCCCTCACCCATGCCCAGAGGGTTGTCGCCGGAGAACTGTGCCGAGCCCTCCCAGTCCTCGCCGGGCCGCGCCGCCTGCAGGTGGGCATCAAGTCGATTCAACGCCTGCATCAGCGTCGGCGATCCGAATGCCTGCTGCGCCAACGCATCCAACTCGGCACGCTGGTCCGGGCTCAAGCTGTTGCGGAACCGCTGCGCAGCGGCGGCGCGCTTGGCCAGCGAATCAAGCAACTCATCGACATTGCGTGGATTCTCCGGGAAGAACTCACCGTGCTTGTCCATGAAGTCGTCGAAGTCCTGCTGGGTGTCCTCGCCACGAGCGTGCTTGTCCAACAAATCGTTCAGGTCGTCGAGCATCTCGCCGACGCGCTGACGATCCTCGTCGGTGGCACCTTCGAGTGCCTGCTTCATGCCGGCGAAGCGCTGATCGAGCATCTCCCGACCGAGCAGATCCTTGATCTGGTCGTATTTTTCGCGCGCCTCGCTGCTGCGCCAGTTGTAGTCGGATAGCTCCTGCACGGCCTTGGCCGGCGACGGCGAGAGCGCGTCCAATTGCAGCTCGCCGAACCGCGCGTCATCGTCCAGAGCGCGGGCCAGTTCCTTACGTTCGGCCAGCACCGCCTCGTCGAGGAGCTTTTTGATCTCCTGCAGAGTCCCGTCTAAGTTATTGCGGCGCAACAGCTCTCGTCGTCGCCGATTGGCCTCGGCGGCCAGCCGGTCGGCCCCGGGCATGTTTTTGGTGCCCCGCCGCAGCAACTCGGACAGCGCCCGGCGCGGCGAGGTGCCCGCCATCACGTCTTGCCCGATCTGCTCGAGCGCCTCGCGCAGGTCCACCGGCGGGGCCAGCGGGTCGGGCCCGCCGGTATACGCCGAGTACCGGGACGAATGCGCTTTAACCATAAACGGTTTCGCCTTCCCCGGACACCTTGTCGACGCGCTTGGCCAAATACAGCGCCTCCAGCGCCAATTCCAGCGCGGCGGCGCGCTCGCCCTCGGATTCGGCGCCCAGCCGCTTCGCGATCGCCTCGATGACAGGAAGGTCGGGCAGCGCCGCGAGCACATCCTTCGCCGAAACACGCTCCCCCGTCGTCACCGCGGAACCGCCTTCGACCGCTGTCACCAGCGGACCGACATCGAGGCCACCGAGCGCTCGAGACGCGGTGTCGGCGGTGGCGCGGCGCAACAGGTGTTCGAGCACGGCCTGCTCGCGTCCTTCCTCGCCCGACTCGAACTCCAACTTGCCGCGCAGCACGTCGATCACGGTGCCCAGGTCGACAACCCGGGCCACCGGCTCGGTTTCGCCAAGCACCGCGCCGCGATGCCGCGCAGCAGCGGCAACCGTCTCGGCGGCCGCGATCGCGAACCGCGCCGAAACCCCGGATCGCTGATCGACCGAGTTGGATTCCCGAAGGTAGCGGGCGAACCGGGCGATCACCTGGATCAGATGATCGGGCACCTGAGCACTCAGATGGGCCTCTTGCAGAATCACGCCCACCTCGGCGTCGAGCTCCAGCGGGTAGTGCGTGCGGATCTCGGCACCGAACCGGTCTTTGAGTGGGGTGATGATGCGGCCCCGATTGGTGTAGTCCTCGGGGTTGGCGCTGGCGACCACCAACACGTCCAGCGGCAGGCGCAGCGTGTAGCCGCGCACCTGAATGTCGCGCTCCTCCATCACGTTGAGCATCGACACCTGGATGCGCTCGGCCAGGTCGGGCAACTCGTTGACCGCGACGATGCCGCGGTGCGCCCGCGGGATCAGGCCATAGGCGATGGTCTCGGGGTCTCCCAGGCTGCGGCCCTCGGCGACCTTGATCGGGTCGATGTCGCCCACCAGGTCGGCGACGCTGGTGTCGGGGGTGGCCAGCTTTTCGGTGTAGCGCTCGCTGCGGTGTTTCCATTCGATCGGCAGATCTTCGCCGAGGGTCGCAACCTTGCGGATCGACTCCGGGGTGATCGGCGAGTAGGGATGCTCGCCGAGTTCGGCCTCGGCGATCACCGGCGTCCACTCGTCGAGCAGGCCCACCAGCGCCCGCAGTAACCGGGTCTTGCCCTGGCCGCGCTCGCCGAGCAGCACGAAGTCGTGGCCCGCGATCAGCGCCCTCTCCAGCTGCGGTAGCACAGTGTCGTCGAAGCCCAGGATGCCCGGCCAAACCGCTTCACCGTCTGCGCCTTCGGCGAGGCGTGCCAGCAGGTTTTCCCGGATTTCTTGCTTGACTCCCCGGTCACGGTGCCCGGCGGCACGCAGTTCGCCGACGGTGCGGGGCAGGTTGTTCGCTGCAGTCACCACTCCACGCTACCGCGCAGTTCAACGCGGGTCGCACCGCTGTCGAGTGTGGGGTTGATGCACGC
>NZ_JBATXN010000544.1:0-2059 GCF_049673265.1 Mycobacterium sp.
TTTGTAGGTAACTGAGCAGGCGCAGGATCTCGATGTAAAGCCAAACCAGCGTCATTGTGAGGCCGAACGCAACAGCCCAGGCCGCCTTCTCGGGCGCACCGGCGCGGATAAGCTGGTCGGCGGCGTCGAAGTCGATGAGGAAGTTGAATGCTGCGACGACGATGCAGACCAGCGAGAAACCGACCGCCAGCCAGGGAATGCCGACATCGTGCGGGCCGCCACGGATTCCGAGGCCGGCACCGCCGTTCACCCCGAACATCTCCAGCGCCAGGTTGCCGAGCATCAGGAATAACACACCGACCGTGCTGGCGACGATCATCCGGGTGAGTTTCGGGGTGACCCGGATGGCACCGGTTTTGTAGACGACGAGCATTCCGACGAATACGCCGATCGTGCCCAGGATCGCCTGTCCGATCATCGTGCCGGCGTGCGCAGTTGACAGCGATGCCACCGCGAAGGAGAACGCCCCGAGGAACAGGCCCTCCAAGCCGGCGTAGGTCAATACGATCGCCCGGTTTGCCTGCTTGCGGCCGAAGATTGCGAACACGGCCAGCAGCAGACCACCGCCCACGCCGATCATGAGGAATGGGCGCGCCAGGGCTGGGTCCTTAGCCACCAGGAAGTAGGAGACGACCGCGACGGCCGACAGCACCGCCAGGGTGATGCCTGTCTTAGTGACGACATCGTCGATCGTCATCGGGCGGGAAACGCCGGCCCGCCGATCGACATAGGGAGCATAGGGGTCCGTTTGATGCCCATACTGGGTCGCGGCGCCCGCGGCGCCATTCCCAAACTGCGCATATCCGCCGCGCTGCTTGGGCAGCGAGCGAAATACCGGGTTGCTAGTCTCCCGCACCGTCGGATCCCTTCTTGAGCTGTGACTTCGAGCCGTGCGAACAGCTGATCAACGAACCGTAGTACAGCCAGGTTCCCAGCGGAGGATTTATCAATCTGGGGCCGGACCTACTCGACATAAACCTTACCCGCGAGCGCTTCGATGCGGGTAACGATCTAGATTGCTGATGAAGTCCTGACCTGCATGACCTGACATTCCGCGAGGGGAGACGACGCGCGTGACGGACGAATCCGACGAGATTTTGACCCGTGTTCAAGATGGTGTCGGTTTTGTGACGCTCAATCGCCCCAAGGCGATCAACTCGCTGAATCAAAGCATGGTCAACGGGCTGGCCGAGGTACTCGCCGAATGGGAGCGCGACGGACAGGTCGGCGCGGTGGTGCTCTCCGGCGCCGGGGAGCGCGGCCTGTGCGCCGGCGGCGACGTGGTGGCGATCTATCACAGTGCCCGTGCCGACGGGGTGGCGGCGCGGCGGTTCTGGCGCGACGAGTATCTGCTCAACGGCCAGATCGGCAGGTTCGGAAAGACGTACGTGTCGCTGATGGATGGCATCGTGATGGGCGGCGGCGTCGGTGTGGGCGCGCACGCCAACACCCGCGTGGTGACCGATACGTCCAAGATCGCCATGCCCGAGGTCGGTATCGGCTTCATCCCCGACGTCGGCGGCGCCTACCTGCTGTCCCGCGCGCCGGGATCGCTGGGTCTGCACGCGGCGCTGACCGGGGCGCCGTTCTCCGGCGCCGATGCCATCGCACTGGGGTTCGCCGACCACTTTGTTCCGCACGACAAACTCGACGCATTCTGCCAGGCCATCGTCGCCGACGGCGTCGAGCGGGCTCTGGCCGCCCATGCCGTCGAGCCGCCGCCGAGTAACCTTGCGGCGCAACGTGAGTGGATCGACCAATGCTATGCCGGTGACACCGTCGCCGATATCGTCGCCAGTCTGCGCGCCCACGGGCAGACAGGGGCCGGGCCCGCCAACGACGCTGCCACGTTGATCGCCACCCGCTCCCCCGTCGCCCTGTCAGTGACGCTCGAGGCGGTGCGTCGTGCCGCCAAGCTAGACACGCTGGAAGATGTCCTGGTCCAGGACTATCGGGTGTCGTGCGCGTCGTTGCGCAGCCATGATCTGGTGGAGGGCATCCGGGCTCAGCTGGTCGACAAGGATCGCGATCCGAAGTGGTCCCCGGCATCGCTGGCCGA
>NZ_JBATXN010000545.1:0-3877 GCF_049673265.1 Mycobacterium sp.
TCACGGTGCCCGGCGGCACGCAGTTCGCCGACGGTGCGGGGCAGGTTGTTCGCTGCAGTCACCACTCCACGCTACCGCGCAGTTCAACGCGGGTCGCACCGCTGTCGAGTGTGGGGTTGATGCACGCTTTTCGCGATTTCGCGTAACACAACCACACACTCGACGCTCGTCTAGTGCGCGAAGTGCCGGGCGCCGGTCAAGTACAGCGTCACCCCGGCCTTTTCGGCCGCCGCGGTCACTTCGTCGTCGCGCACCGAGCCGCCGGGGTGCACGATCGCCGTGACGCCCCCGGCCGCCAGCGTCTCCAGGCCGTCCGGGAACGGGAAGAACGCATCAGAGGCCGCGACCGCGCCGCGGACCCGGTCGCCGCCACGCTCGACGGCCAGCCGTGCGGCGTCGACCCGATTGACTTGGCCCATACCTATTCCGATGGTGGCGCCGCCGCCCGCGATGACGATCGCGTTGGATTTAACCGCCCGACACGTCCGCCAGGCGAAGGCCAGATCCGCCAGCGTGGCCGATGACGCCGCCACGCCGGCGACCAACGTCCAGTTCGCCGGGTCGTCACCGGGCGCGTCGATACGGTCGCGTTCCTGCATCAGCAGACCGCCGCTGATCTGCCGCCGCTCTGTGGCGTCGCCTAGGGGCTCAGAGGCGACCAGCACCCGGATATTCTTCTTGCCTGCCAGGATGTCGACCGCGCCGGGCGCGTAGGCCGGGGCCACGATCACCTCGGTGAAAATCGTGCTGACGTACTCGGCCATCTCGACGCTGACCTCGGCGTTGGACGCGATCACTCCGCCGAAGGCGCTCAGCGGATCGCATTCATGGGCCTTGCGGTGCGCGTCGGCGACGGAGACCGACGAGACCGCGATCCCACATGGGTTGGCGTGCTTGATGATCGCCACACAGGTCTGCTCGTGGTCGAACGCCGCCCGCCAGGCCGCATCGGCGTCGGTGAAGTTGTTGTACGACATCTCTTTTCCGTGCAGCTGCTCGGCCTGCGCCAGTCCGGGCCACGCACCGTCGTCGGCGTATAGCGCCGCCTGCTGATGCGGATTCTCGCCGTAGCGCAGCAGTGCCGAGCGGCGCCACGTCCCGGCGAACCACTGCGGGAACGCCATCGCCGGCTGCTCCGGCGCCAGCGTCGAACCCATCCAGCCGGCGACCGCGACGTCGTACTCGGCGGTGTGTCGAAACGCCAACGACGCCAGCCTCTTTCGTTCGGCAAGGGTGAACCCGCCGCTTTGCACCGCGGCCAGCACACCGTCATACCCGAGTGGGTCTACCACCACCGCAACGCTCGGATGATTCTTGGCGGCGGCCCTCACCATCGATGGCCCCCCGATATCGATCTGTTCGATGCATTCGTCGACACTCGCGCCGGAGTCGACGGTCTCGCTGAACGGGTACAAGTTGACCACCACGAGCTCGAACGCCGCGATCCCGAGTTGCTCGAGCGCCGCCGCATGTTCGGGCTTCCGCAGGTCGGCCAGCAGCCCCGCGTGCACATGTGGGTGCAACGTCTTGACCCGACCGTCAAGCACCTCGGGGAAGCCAGTCACCTCTTCGACTGGCGTTACCGGAATTCCGTTACTAGCAATGGTTTTCGCGGTTGAGCCGGTCGAGACGATGTCCACACCGGCCTCATGCAGCCCGCGGGCCAGCTCGACCAGTCCGGTCTTGTCGTAGACGCTGATCAACGCGCGTCGGATCGGCCGTTTCCCGTCGCCACCGTTTTCTGGGCTCATCCGATGGTCGCCTTTCGTCCGTTCCAGGTCACGCCGCCGGTCGCCACCGCGGCAACCACATCCACCAACAGCCGCCGTTCGGTGACCTTGATGCGCTCGTGCAGGGTTTCTTCGTCGTCATCGTCCAGCACCGGAATCGGTTGCTGGGCCAGTATCGGGCCGGTGTCGGTGCCGGCATCAACCAGGTGCACCGTGCAGCCGGTGACCTTCACGCCGTAGGCCAACGCTTCGGCCACCCCGTGCGCGCCGGGAAACGCTGGCAGCAGCGTCGGGTGGGTGTTGAGGATACGGCCGCAAAACCGTGCAAGGAACTGCGGCCCAAGGATTTTCATAAATCCCGCCGACACGATGAGGTCGGGTGAATGAGCCGCGACAGCTTCGGTTAGCGCGGCATCCCATCCGTTGCGGTCGACGTGGTCGGCTAGCCGCACCGTGAAGGCCGGCAACGACACGGCGCCGGCGATTTCGACGGCCCGGCAGTCGCGGTCCACGCCGACCGCGACCACCCGTGCCGGATAGTCATCGACGGCGGCCTCCAGCAAGGACGCAAGCAGCGAACCGGTACCCGACGCCAGGACTACCAATCGTGCCGGCGCGCTGGGAGGCACGCGGAACGGTTGCTGCACAGGGCGAGCCTAATCGGTCCGCTGATGATGCGGGCCGTCGGCAGCCGGAGGGGGAGGCGGACCATCACCCGAGCCGTCAAGCGGCGGCTCGGCGGCTGGCGGCGGCTCGTCGTCGGCGACATCGGCGGGCGACTCGGCCGGCAGGCTCGGCTCAGCGGCCGGCTCGGGTTTGGGCTTCCTCGGCCGGTATCGGACGCCGCCGGCCATCACAACGGTGATGGCGCCGACGACTGCGAACCACAGGAACACCGCGAACCCGAAGGTCCCCTGGTCGATGCCGACGTCGCCGAAGTTGCCCAGCTGCCCGCTGCCGGCGTAACCGAGCAGCACCATCGTCAGCGCCGCGAGCACAGCCGCGGTCACCACCTTGGCCATCGCCTCCAGGATCGGCAGCGACCGGCGCGCACATTGTTGTCCGACCGCTACCCCCGACGACGCGCCGATGATGAGCAACGCAACCCAGGCCGGCCCCAGCGGCGGGTTGGGCGCCGCGGCCAGCACTGGCAGCGCGGGAATGTCGCCGCCGAACACGGTGAACGAACTGAAGGTCGCGAACCCCAGATGGGCGCTGGATCCCACGGCCATCGCGGCGGTGCCGACGATGACGTTGGGCACATACAGCACTGACAATATGGTCAGGCTGAACTGGCCGAACACCGAATTGGTGATCGCGTACAGGTCCTGCATCGTGCCCCAGTGCACGACCAGCGAGACGGCGGCAACCAGGCCGGACAGCCCGAGCAGCGCCAGCACGCCGGCCATCGCGGCCCGTAGCGAATCGGCCAGCCAGTCCGGCAGCGGCGACGCCGCCAGCGCCCGGCGGCCCACCCGAGAGCCCACCCCGATCGACGCCCCGATGCCATGGACCACCAGCACGCTCACGAACGCCCGTAACGCGCTCGGCGTCTGCAGTTCGGTGATCACCGACGCCGCGTCGTGGATGACGGCCAGTGCGATCGCGGCGATCAGCAGTGGTCCGCCCAGCGCCGACGCCACTATCCAGCGGGCGACGAACCAGGAGGCCGTGGCGGGGGTGGCCTGCGCGGTGGTACGCGCAGTACCCCACACCATCAGCAGCACCGGCAGCAACGGCATCACGCCAAGTTCGCGACCACCGATCGAGATCGGCACCTGGTGCACCCCCAGCCACATGCTGGCGATCGCACCCAACGCGCCGGTCATGTCGCTGTTGGCGATCAACAACTCCAGCAGCGTCACCGCCGCGATGACAATCAACGCCACCAGGGCGGGGCCGAACGCGACCCGCAGTAGGGCTCGGGCCTGACGGGCGCCCGCCGATGGACTGTCCTGCACCCGCGTCACGCTTCGAGGACGTTACTGCGCAGCCCGTCTGAGTGGCGACCCGCCGCGCCCGGCTTCGCCGCGCTAACGGTCGCCACGAATGCGCACGGTTAGGACTGTGACGGGCCCGACGGCGAGGACGACGCCGGTGGTTGCTGACCCTGACCATACGAGGGCTGGCTCTGGCCTGAGCCGGCG
>NZ_JBATXN010000546.1:0-2810 GCF_049673265.1 Mycobacterium sp.
AGGGCGTCGGCCTGATCGCCCAGCTATTGCGGCGCCGAGGCGCTGTGCCGTTGGCGATGGAGGATCCCGGTTTCTGGGTACATCGGATTGTGTTGCAACATCACGAAATAAAGCCGATCACCGTCGCAGTAGACGGCAACGGCATCGACGTCGCAACGCTCAGGGAAACCAGAGCAACAGCGGTACTGACCACGCCCGCGCACCAGTCACCGACCGGCGTCGTAATGAGCTCGCCGCGCCGCGCCGCGCTGCTCGAGTGGTCACGCGCCGGCAACCTCATCATCGAAGATGATTACGACGCCGAGTATCGATACGATCGCGCCCCCGTCGGGGCGCTGCAGGGGCTGGCGCCGGATCGGGTTGTCTACTTCGGTTCGGCGAGCAAGACGTTGGTACCGGGCCTGCGCATGGGCTGGATGGTCTTGCCGCCCGAGCTGGTGGGCCCGGTAATCGAACTGAAAAGCCTTGCCGACGCCGGCAATTCGGTCATGGATCAGATCGCGTTCGGCCAGTTCTTGGCCTCGGGTGGATACGATCGGCACCTGCGCCAGATGCGCCGGCGCTACCTGCCTCGACGAAACGCGCTGCTTGGAGCGCTGAGTCGCTACGTGCCCGACGCGGCCGTGCTCGGTGCCGCGGCCGGTGTCCACCTCACCGTCGTGTTCCCGGGCGGTTACCCGATTGAAGACGTGGTGCGTCGTGCTGCCGAAAGTGGGGTCAGGGTCGAACTCCTTGCACCGTTTTATGCTGACCGCGCCGCTGCGCTGCCGGGCTTGATGCTCGGCTACGCGAATCTCACTGAATCCCAGATCATTAGGGGAATCAAGAAGCTAGGCATGGCGGCGCGCTAAACCGGCTCACTGTTCCTCTACCGGCGGGTCGGGGTCGCTGTGGAGGAGTTCTTCGGGGTGGTGGGCGTGGTTGATTTGGGGTGGGCCGGTGCCATCGGTCCAGCCGAGTCGCCCGCTGGCGGTGACTTGGGTGTGTAGTTCTCCGTGGGTGGCCATGGAGTGGTCGCCGCCGCAGCCGAAGTAGAGTTTGTCGGCGTCGGTGCGGCCGCCGCGGGCGAAGTCCGGTGAGTGGTGCACTTCGCAGTAGTAGCCGGGTACCAGGCAGTGGGGGCGGGTGCAGCCGCGGTCGCGGGCATAGCAGATCAGCCGTTGGTCGGCGGTGGCGATGCGTTTTTGGCGGCCCAAATAGAGCGGGCGTTTGGTGTGGTCGTCGAACACGGCCAGGTAGTGAATGGCGTTGGCGGCCATGGCGATGAGATCGCGCATCGGTAGCCGCGAGCCGCCGCCGGTGCGCGCGGGCGCGGGCATCGGGATCGAGGCGTCGATGGCGGCGTGGGCGGCTTGGTTGAGTTCGGCCAAGGTGGTGGTGGCGATCACGGTGACCGGATGACCGCGGTGCACGCCGAGTTCCCCGGAGGCGATCGCGGTGTGCAGACCCAGTTTGAGCGCGTCGTGGCAGCGTTGGGCGGGCGTGCGGTCATCGTGTGCCTGCGGGTCCGTGCTCTCGGGTAGGTGGCGGCCGGGCCGCACCGCGGCCTCGATGGCCTCGACGTAGGCGCGGGCCTCGGGGTCGAGCAACCCGGACAGCTTCGACATCCCGTCAGGGCCCTGCGGGCCCACGGACAGTCCGCGCCGGCGTGCCCGATCCTCGTCGCTGAACAGCCCGTCGGGATTGAGGTAGTCGGCGATGCGCTGGCCCAGTTTGCTCACGATGCCGGCATCGACCTGGGTGGCATGCTCGACCAGGGTGCGCTCGGCGGCAATCACCTCGGTGGGTGAGACGCGGGCGGGCAGCACATCGACGGCCCGGCACACCGCCCGGATGTGGTCGTCGCCGACCGCGCCGGCCTCGACCGCAGCCGCCAGCTCGGGCAGCTCCGGGGGCACCGGCGGGCCGGTCAACGACCGGCGCGGCCGAATCCGGGCGGCCAGCTTGACCCGGCGGGTGATCTCACCCGGCGTGATGCGAAGCCGCCCCCACAATGCCGAGCGCATCGCCGCGATCGCCCCCGCCTCGTCGGGCGGGTCGGCGATCTCACCGAAGCATCGATACATCAGCCCGCGGTTGGTGCGCTCTTGGGTCTCCAACCGCTCAGCGACGTCGAGGCGAAACGTGTTGCCCACCATGTCCGATGGGGTCTCGCGCAGCACATCGTGGGCAGCGTCAATCGCATCCAGAGCGGCACTGATTTGTTGCCGTGCCTGCTCGGCTCCGATCGCTGGACCCATACCTCGAGGCTATGAATCAGCCCGACAAATCCGCCGCGAGCACAAGCCCCAAGCCCAATCTGTGGATGAAATCGCAACTGTGGATAACCCAGCATTTGCGGGCCGTTGACGGCTGGATTTGTCGGCATCGGGGACTATCATGCGCGCACCAGTCGGGAGTTCGGCGATGGAAGTCTACGCCGGAAATACGTTCAGTCAGAACGCATTTCAGGAGCCTCATCGTCTGGCTCACACGCTGACGCGTCCGACGGCATGCAGAGCCTCGGCGACCGCGTCGGCGAGCCCCTCGATTTCGGTGACATCAAGACTTGAGACGGTAATCCGCATTCCCGGCGGCGTGCCGATCCTGAACCGGGTTCCAGGCGCCGCGGCCCAGCCCGCGTTGAGTAGCCGGGTGATCGCCACGGTTTCGTCGGGCACCGGAATCCAGATGTTGAGACCGGATCGGCCATGCGACGCCACGCCGCGCTCGGCCAGCGCCGCGCGAAGGCGCTCCCGGTTGCGCGTGTAGACGGCTTCGGCCTTGTGCACCAGGCGTGTTGCGGCCTTGTCGCGCCACATGCTGACGGC
>NZ_JBATXN010000547.1:0-4081 GCF_049673265.1 Mycobacterium sp.
ACCAAAGCAAGACACCAAAAACTGGCATCAAAAAACCACGTCCCAACACGGGGCGTCGAAACGCGGCAAAAAAACAACAACAAAAACAAAACCACCAAACACACTATTGAGTTCTCAAACAACACCCCTCCGACCGCGCAACAAGCCCCGCGGCCATTGGCCGCTTACTCACTGAGCGGACGACGAGAGACCCACCGAAGTGGTGCTTCCCTCTGGGACATCGTCGCGCTCTACGGACTGGCCGTGTCGCGACGACTTGATCAAGTTACGCGAGAGCAAACGTGGAGTCAAACAACCTGCTAGACGCCAAATTTCAGCTATCGCAAAATCAAGGAACGCGCTCGACGCCGGCGATATTCCGCTTGCCCCGGCGCAGAACCAACCAGCGTCCGTGCAGGAAGTCGGTTGGGCTCGGGACCCAGTCTTCGTCGTCGATCTTGGTGTTGTTGACGGATACGCCGCCCTCGGCGATCGTGCGTCGCGCGGCGCCCTTGCTTTGCGACAGCCCGCTGGCAACCAGCAGGTCCACGATCCCGTCTGGGCTGCCCGGTTTTAATTCAGCGACCGAGGTCTCGCGTAGCGCGGCCGTCAGCGTCGACTCGTCCAACCGGTCGAGTTCCCCGCGGCCGAATAACGCCTGGCTTGCGTGTTCAACCGACTCGGTGGCGTGCTCGCCGTGCACGAGGGTGGTCAGTTCGCGGGCCAGTCGTCGCTGCGCTGCCCGTTGCTGTGGCCGTGACGCGGTGGCCTCCTCGAGGTCGGCCAACTCGTCTGCCGACAAGAAGGTGAACCAGCGCAGGTACCGGATCACGTCGGCGTCGGCGGTGTTGACGAAGTACTGGTACCAGGCGTACGGAGTCGTCATCTCCGGGTCCAGCCAGACGTTGCCGCCGCCGGTGGATTTGCCGAACTTCGTCCCGTCGGCCGTGGTCACCAGCGGAACCGTGAGGGCATGCACGGTGGCCGACAGCTTCTGGCGCACCAGCCGCACGCCGGCGATGATGTTGCCCCACTGGTCGGATCCGCCGATCTGCAGCGCGCAGTGATGGCGTTGGTGGAGCTCGACGTAGTCGTTGGCCTGCAACAGCATGTAGCTGAACTCGGTGTAGGAGATTCCCTCGCCCTCCAGGCGGCGCCGCACGGTGTCGCGGTCCAGCATCACGTTTACCGAGAAGTGCTTGCCGACGTCGCGTAGCAGCTCAATGGCCGACATCGCGCTGGTCCATTCGAGGTTGTTTTCGATGATGGCACCGGTCGCCGAACCGTCGAAATCGACGAAGCGTTCCAGCTGTCCGCGGATCCGGTCAGTCCATCCTTCGACGGTTTCGGTGGAGTTGAGTAGCCGTTCACCCGTATCGCGAGGGTCGCCGATCAGGCCGGTTGCGCCACCGGCGAGAACGATCGGGCGATGCCCGGCGGCCTGAAAGCGCCGCAGCGCCAACAACGGGACCAGATGCCCTGCGTGCAGGCTGGGCGCGGTGGGATCAAATCCCGCGTACAGCGTGATCGGGCCGTGCGCAGCCTCGCTGGCCAACGCTTCGAGGTCGGTGGACTGTGCGATCAGTCCACGCCAGCGCAGCTCGTCGAGGATCATGTCCGAATAGTCTTCCAGGACGAGCCGGGCTAGTCGCTAGCGCCCGGCGCCGGGGCCCGGGGGCTGCGGCGGTATGCGGAGACCTCCGGTCGGCCCGGCAACCACAGCCGCCATGGCCGGTCGGCGGCCTGGCTGATCCCGACGCGGGGACCGGACACAGCGGTCAGCGGGGCGTTCAGTTCCACGGTCACTGGGCTGTCGAGGTCAAACAGATCAATCCCGTTGTCGTCCATGGTGATTCCCAGCGCCGAGCACAAATTGCCCGGACCCCGCGCAAGCGCCGCGGCACGGACCAGCTCACCGCGGCGGGCGCGCGCGACCTCGGCGCCGTCCTCGACGGCGGCGGCCCTCAGTAAGACTGCCGCAGCGGTGCCGTCGGGTCCGCACGAGACGTTGGCGCAGACGTGGATCCCGTGGCTTCGGTAGGTGTAGAGCCGCCCCGGGGGCCCGAACATCACGGCGTTGCGGCCGTTGCGGCCGCGGTAGGAGTGGGCCGAGGCATCCGGCCAGGGGCCGTCGGGAACCCCGCCGTAGGCCTCGACTTCGACGACGATTGCCCGCACGCCCCGGCCGGTGAGAGTGGCGCCGAGCAAGCGGTGCGCGGCCGCGACGGGGTCGACTGTCAGCTCGCGCGCAGCCACGCCTTGGCCGGATCGCACCCATCGAACCTACCGACACCGCGAACGTGGCAATATCCCGGTTGCCGCGTGGCGAAGGAGCCCGAAATATGCATGCGATCGACCCTGCCGCCACTGCGTGGCTGCTCGCCAGCACCGCACTAGTGCTGCTGATGACCCCCGGCCTGGCGATCTTTTACGGCGGCATGGTCCGCACCACCGGGGTGCTCAACATGATGATGATGAGCTTCATCTCCATACCGCTCGTCACGGTCGCGTGGCTGCTGGTCGGCTACACCATCGCGTTCTCGCAAGATGGGGCAAGCGGGCTCGTCGGCAACCTCAGCCATATCGGGATGCTGGGCATCACCCCGGAAACGACCCACGGCACAGTTCCCGAGCTGCTATATGCCACGTTCCAGTTGACGTTCGCGATCGTCACAGCCGCACTTGTCAGCGGCGCGATCGCAGACCGCGCCAGGTTCGCTGCCTGGATGGTGTTCGTCTCGGTATGGGCGATTGCCGTGTATTCGGTTGTCGCGCATTGGGTATGGGGACCCGGCGGCTGGCTGGCCAAGCTGGGCGTGCTGGACTATGCGGGCGGACTCGTCGTCGAGATCGTGTCCGGTTGCTCTGCTCTGGCCCTGGCGCTGGTACTCGGGCCCCGCATCGGCTTCAAGAAGGACGCCATGCGGCCGCACAATCTGCCGTTGCTCTTTGTTGGTGTCGGACTGCTGTGGTTCGGCTGGTTCGGGTTCAACGCCGGTTCTGCTTTGGCCGCCAACGGAACTGCCGCGGCCATCTTTCTCAACACGCTTGTCGCGGGCTGCCTGGGCATGCTCGGCTGGCTGTCGGTCGAACGAATCCGCGACGGCAGGGCCACGACGTTCGGCGCGGCATCCGGTGTGGTCGCCGGCCTCGTCGCCATCACTCCGTCGTGCGGAACCGTCAACACGCTCGGGGCGGCGGTCGTCGGCTGTGCGGCAGGAATAGTGTGCTCGTTCGCGGTGGGCGCGAAATTCCGTTTCAACTATGACGACTCGCTCGACGTGGTCGGTGTGCACTTTGTCGGCGGGGTTGTCGGCGTGTCATTGATCGGGCTGCTTGCCACGGCGGTCATGACGGCGGGTCCGCAGGGTCTCTTCTACGGGGGCGGCTTCACCCAACTGGGCAAGCAGGCGCTGGCGATCGTG
Source organism: Mycobacterium sp. (assembly GCF_049673265.1). Taxonomy (GTDB): domain Bacteria; phylum Actinomycetota; class Actinomycetes; order Mycobacteriales; family Mycobacteriaceae; genus Mycobacterium. The sequence goes on from NZ_JBATXN010000547.1 coordinate 3,405, forward strand.
GTCGTCGCACTCTATGCGTTCACGATGTCGTTCGTTATCGCGAAGCTGGTCGATCGAGTGATGGGCTTCCGGCTCAGCGCAGAAGACGAGACCACCGGTGTCGACCTCGCTCAACACTCCGAAACCGCTTACGCCGAAGGCGTGCACGGCCATTTGCCGTTGCGAGGCCTGGGCTCGACGGGGTCGTCCCCGCCAACAGCTTGAGCACGAAACCCTCCGCGGCCTTGACAACCGCAACCAGAGGGCGGATATTCATCGTATGATGACTTCATCGCATGATGAATTTATTTTGAATGGTGACGAGGTAGCCGTCGACATCAGCCACTTGCGCGTGGTCCGCGGCAAACGCCCGGCGCTGCAGGATTTCTCGGTTCGCATCGGCCGCGGCAGCATCACCGGACTGCTCGGTCCGTCGGGCTGTGGCAAGACCACGCTGATTCGCTGCATTGTCGGCACCCAGCTCATCGCTTCGGGGACCGTGCGCGTCCTCGGCCTACCGGCCGGGTCAGCGTCTCTGCGCCGCCGCATCGGATACCTGCCGCAGGATCCCACGATCTACAACGACCTGCGGATCGTCGACAACGTCCGCTATTTCGCGTCGCTGTACGGATTTGACCGCAGCGCCGCTGACTCCGCGATCGATCGGGTGGGGCTGAGCGATCACAGCACTGCCTATT
>NZ_JBATXN010000548.1:0-3933 GCF_049673265.1 Mycobacterium sp.
CCAAACAAGTTCTCGTGTAAGGTAATTCAGACGAGCACGCGGGTGGGCATCACCGTGGGTTTGACGCCGTAGCGTGGGCTGCTGAAGCCGTGGCCTCCGCGGCCGGTCGCGGCTACCGCCGGCATCCCAGTCGCGACGTTGGTCACGCCGCCGCCTTCGTCGTAGTCCGCGTTCCAATCCGCGGTCGTAACCGCCGCCGCGCTCGACTCCGGAGTGGCCGCAGACCAGGTGGGCGGCACCGACAGGCCGCCGACCGAGGATGACTGGGCGATACTTGCCAGCACAGGCGCCCCAGCCATGCCCGCGGTACCCACCGGAGCCATGGCGCCGGCCACTGCGCCTCCCAGGCCGGCGCCGATGGCTGCCGGAGCGGCAGCTGCTGCGGCGCCGGCGGCGGAACTTTGCGCCGCCTGAAGACCGAGACCGCCCGCGACGGCGCTCATCCCGAAGCCGACGGCGGCGCCGGTGTAGTTATAGACACCGATGTTGCCGCCGGAGGTGCCGAGATCGTTGAGGAACCCGTTGCCGGTGTAAGGGAAACTCGCCGCGCTCAACGGCGAGGTGGCGCCGGGGGAAGCCAGGCTTTGCATCGCGGTTGGCAGGTTGGCGACCAGCTCCGAAAGCTGGCTTTGGCTGCCTGCGGTCGAGACCGCGGCGCCTTGGGCGCCCGCGCCGGCCGGGTTGGTGGTCGCCGACGGCGAGGTCAACGGGTTCAACGAAGCGGCGCTGGCCGAGGAGCCGGCGTAGCCGTACATGGCGGCGGCGTCTTGGGCCCACATCTCCCCGTAATGGGCCTCGGTGGCCGCGATCGCCGGGGTGTTTTGGCCCAGGATGTTGGTGGCGACCAGGGCCGCCAACTGAGTCCGGTTGGCAGCGATGAGCGGTGGCGGCACCGTCATCGCGAACGCGGTCTGGTAGGCCGCCGCCGAGGCACTGGCCTGGGTGGCGGCGTGTTCGGCGGCCGCGGCGGCGTTGTTCAGCCACTCCACATAGGGGGTGACCGCGGCGGCCATCGCTGACGAGGCTGGGCCCATCCACTCTCCGGTGAGCTCGGAGATCACCGACTCGTGGGAGGCCGCCGCGGTGGCCAGCTCGGCGGCCAGGTTGTTCCAGGCTGCCGCGGCGGCCATCATCGGTCCGGCCCCCGGACCCGAGTACATCAGCGCGGAGTTGATCTCGGGGGGTCGTCCTGCGAAATCGAAAACCATTTCTTTGATCCTGTTCGTTTCTGAGTTGGGGTTAGTTGCTAGATGACGGTGGACCTGGGCATCACCTTCGGCTTGATGCCGTAGCGTGGCGCACCCAAGCCTGAGGTCCTACCCGTCGAGACCATCGAGGGCACCCCGCCGGGCACGGTGTTCACCGGAGCGCTGTGCGGGGCGGGGGAAGTCCAACCCGCCACCGTCGCCGGGGTGGCGCTGGCCGCCGATAACCCACCGCCGGCGGCCCAGCTCTGCGGGACCGACAACCCGCCGACCGCCGAGGCCTGGCCCACGCCCGCCAGCACTGGCGCCGCACCGACAGCGGCCGGACCGCCTGCACCGGCCAGCGACAATCCGCCCAGGTTGCCCATCCCCGCACTGGCCGCGCTGGCCGCGTCGGCGCCGGCACCGGCACTGTCGGCAGGCGGGAGCAGTCCCAAAAAGCTGGAGGCGTCCGAGAGAAACGGGCCACCTGCGAACATTCCGTCCATGGTTCCGCCGCTCATTGCGCCCGGGATGAGGCCGAACTGCCCGAACTGGGTCAGCTGACCGAGGATGTTGATACCCCCCAAGCCTGCCGTGCCGGTGGCCGCCGAGTTGGTGGCCTCGGTGGCGCCGTAGGAATCCCCGCTGAGCCCGAGCATCTGCACAAACGCCTGATTGATCGCCGTGGCTTCGGCGCTGACTTGCTGGTAGAGGTTGCCGTAGGCGGTGAATTGGGTCGCCTGCAGGGCAGACACCTCATCAGCGGCAGCGGGAGCCACACCCGTGGTCGAGGCGGCCGCCGATGTGTTCTGCGCGGCCAATGACGTACCGATGCCCTCCAGCTTGCCCGCCGCATATTCCAATGCGTCAGGCTGGGTCGTCACAAAAGACATGTGTTTGCTCCTTCAGAGTCGCGTTGTCCAAAAAGATCGACATCGGTTCATTTCAACAGACTTGTCATGGTAGTGTGCCACGTTTCCGGTGAATCCCTATATATGGGAAAAGCGCTGTGGCAAAAGCACTTTGAATCCGCAGCGTGCGTATACACCTTGTCGGTTTCAGCGGCAATGTATGAAAGCTGTAAATATGCTTAAAGTTAGCTGTGCACACTGGCGACTTTGACGGCGTTGGGTCGGGACGGTGTTGATGCATTGGGCCCCGTGATGAGCGGCTTCATGCCCCGCGTTAATTTGTTCGGGTTGTATTGCGGCCCAACGTGTCCCGATCATCGCGCGGTAGCGCTTGGCGTGGATTAAACTTAAGCGTGGCCGCACACCCAGCGGGGTGCGCGGCCACGCTTAAGACGGACGCCGACTTTCGCTACACGAGAACGGATTTCGGCATCACCGTGGGCTTGATTCCATACCGAGGCGCACTGAATCCGTAGCCCCCACGACTGGCGCAGGCGACCGCCGGCATCCCGGCCGCCACATTCGTCATCGGCACGCCCTCTTCGGGTGGGGCCGTCCACCCTGAGCCCGCCAGCGTTGTGGCACCCGAGTCCGGCGCGGCCGCAGACCATCCGGCCGGCACCGACAGCCCGCCGACCGAGGGCGCCGAGCCCATAGCCGCCAGTACCGGCGTAGCACCGAGGCCTCCGGCCGGAACTGCCGTGCCGGCCAAGGCTGCCGGCACTGCGGCGGCCAAAGCTCCGCCGCCCAAACCGGCCCCGACATTGCCGGCCGCGGCTGCGGCGCCGGCGCTTCCACCCCCCGCGTAATAGCCATACAAGATCGAGGCGGGGATGATGGCGAACATCTGCCAGGCCGCGGTGTCGAAGATCCCGTTCGGAATGTTTGACACCAGGCTGTTGGCGAAGAAGTCGTCGATTGGGTTGTCGACCGCCTGCGCGGCCAGCGGGGTGGCCAGCGATTGCATTGCGGTCGGCAGGTTGGATACGAGCCCCTGCATCCCCGCCGTCTGCGAGCTGGTCGCCGCGGCTCGAGAAACCGCGGCGGCTTGCGCGCCCAGCCCGACCGGGTTGGTGGCGGGCAACGGCGAGGTCAACGGATTCAACGACGCGGCGCTGGCCGAGGAGCCGGCGTAGCCATACATGGCCGCGGCGTCCTGGGCCCACATTTCGCCGTACTGGGCTTCGGTGGCCATGATCGCCGGGGTGTTTTGGCCCAGGATGTTGGTGGCGACCAAGGCGGCCAGCTGAACCCGGTTGGCCGCAATCACCGCCGGCGGCACCGTCATCCCGAACGCCGTTTCATAGGCGGCTGCCGACGCCATTGCCTGGGTCGCTGCGTGTTCAAGTTCTCCGGCGGTGGTGTGCATCCACCCCAGGTAGGGCGCGGTCGCGGCGGCCATCGCTGCCGACGATGGACCCAGCCACTCGCCGCCGGTGAGCTCGGAGATCACCGATTGGCAGGCAGATGCCGTCGTGCTCAATTCGGCGGCCGTGTTGTTCCAGGCCGCCGCGGCGGCCATCATCGGACCCGCCCCGGGGCCGGCGTACATGCGGGCGGAGTTGATTTCCGGGGGTAATGCTGCGAAATCGAGAACCATTTCATAAATCCTGTTCGTGTTAGCTGGTGTTCGATGGCCGCGTTGGCCGTCGAGTGGGTTAAACGACCGTCGGCTTGGGCATCACGGTGGGCTTGGCGCCGTAACGCGGCGCGCCGATGCCGTAGCCGCCGCGGCCGGCCGAGGCAACCGACGGCGCCCCGCCGCGCAGCGTGGTAACCGTCGCGCCTTGCGGAGCTGTGTTGGTCCAGCCGGCGCCTGATGAGGCCGCGGGGCC
>NZ_JBATXN010000549.1:0-5143 GCF_049673265.1 Mycobacterium sp.
CGGTCTTCGACGTAGTGGCTGCTCGGCTACGAAGCGACTACTCCTGGCGCTGAGTGATCAGCCTTGGGTGATGTAGGACTGCAGCTGCTCGTGCTCAGCCTCCAGCTCCTCCATCCGCGTCTTCACCACGTCACCGATGCTGACGATCCCGATCAGCTTTCCGTCCTCGAGTACCGGTACATGTCGCACGCGGTTTTCGGTCATCAGCATGGAGAGGCTGTCGACCGTGTCGGACTTGCTACAGGTCGAAACCACCGGCGTCATGATCTTCGAAACCGGTCGCGACAGCACGTCAGCCCCGTGCGAGTGCAGCTGGCGTACCACGTCACGCTCGGAGACGATGCCGACGACGCCGTCGGGCCCGACCACCACCATGGCGCCGATGTTGTGATCGGCCAGCCCGGCCAGTAGATCGGTCACGGTCGCGTCGGGGTCGATTGTCATTACCGCGCCACCCTTGCTCCGTAGCACGTCTGCAATGCGCATCCAGGCCTCCCGCTGATTGTGATCCGGTTCACACCAGGCTACGGCGAGAACGGTCATCGGGAAAGAAACCCGCGAAAATCGCCGCAACATGCTGTTCAGGCGACCGTAGATGCACGCGTCTGGGTACCGCGAAACCGAGCGCGGGGGCTTTGCACCTCGCGGCTAGAGAAGCGTTGCGAGCCAGCCTGATTAGCGAGTTGAGCGGTGGCCGACCGGGATTTGTGGCATACCTTTGGGTGATGATCGAGATCACGCTGCTCGGCACCGGCAGCCCGGTTCCGGACCCGAATCGCGCCGGGCCGGCCACACTGGTGCGTGCTGGCGGCCAGGCTTTCTTGATCGATTGCGGGCGCGGCGTGCTGCAACGCGCGGCGGCAATCGGCTTGGGGGCCAATGGTTTATCGGCTCTGCTACTTACCCACCTGCACAGCGACCACATCACCGATCTCGGCGATGTGATGACCACCCGCTGGGTCACCACGTTCACACCCGATCCCGCACCGCTGCCGATCATCGGCCCGCCCGGCACCGCCGCGGTGGTCGAGGCGACGCTGAACGCACTCGGTCCCGACATCAGCTACCGGATCGCCCACCACGACGACCTGACGGCCCCACCACCAGTTGAGGTACACGAATACACCGAGGGCTCGGTATGGGACCGCGAGGGCGTGTCAATCCGGGTGGCCCCCACCGATCACCGACCAGTCGCGCCGACAATCGGGTTTCGGATTGAAGTTGGCGGCGCCGCAGTGGTGCTGGCGGGTGACACCGTGCCGTGCGAGAGCCTCGATGAACTAGCCGCCGGCGCAGATGCTTTAGTGCACACCGTCATCCGTAAGGAACTCATAGCCCCGCTGCCTGTGCAGCGCATGAAGGACGTCTGTGAGTACCACTCGTCGGTGCAGGAGGCGGCCGCGACCGCCAGACGCGCCGGGGTCGGCACCCTGGTGCTGACCCACTACGTGCCGACTATCGCTCCCGGGCAGGAGGATCAGTGGCATGCGCTGGCCGCCAGCGAATTCGACGGGCGGATCGAGCTCGGCGACGACCTGCACCAGGTGGTGGTGGGCCCGCCCGGGTGAGCCTCACCCGGAATCGCGAATATTGTTGCGCTGCAGCGGTAACCGTGCGCCGGCTACCAGTAGCCACGCCAACGCCAAGACTCGGGCGACCGGCAGGATCGGCCCCAGCATTGGCCAGATCAGCACCAGCAGCGTCAATTCGGAAAGCCCGGCGATCAGTAGGCCGCCCCAGGCCAGCGGCCGGGACAACAGTCCAAGGCTGAGGCTGGGCACCGCCATGCCCGCGACAAGAACGCCCAACACCACCAGGTGTCCGACGCCGCCGAGCAGAAATACCAGGAGATACAGGGCTCGTACCAAGGCGGTGTCGCCGCTGACCTCCGGCCACGACAACGTCCAAGCGACCAAGCCCGCCAGGCCCAGTGCGCCGGCCGCCAACAGTCCGCCCGCCAATGTGGTCGCCGCCGTCGCCGCAGTAGCCCCGAGTTCGCGCAATCGGGCACTGGCGGTCGCCGCGTACACGGCCAGCGGCACCGACGATGCGAACACCGCCACGGCGATCACCCGAACTGCGACCGGCTCGGCGCGCACGTAGCGCTGGATCGCGGCGACCGGCCCGTACGGCAGCGGCATCACACCGCCGAGCGCGACTCCGATCGCCAGACCACCGAAGAGCAGACCCACACAGAGCGCGGCGACAGGTGCCAACGACGGCCTGTGTTCGGGTGAAGCGTCCACTATGCCAGTCGGGTGATTTCGACGACGACGTCGAGGTCGGTGGCGCCCTGTCCGGAGTAGATGCCCTTGAGCGGGGACACATCAGAGTAGTCGCGACCGACGCCGACACTGACATACTGCTCGGTGATCTCGCTGTCATTGGTGGGGTCGAGGTCCGACCAACTCCCGGTCCATGCCTGGAGCCAGGAATGACTATGCCCGTCGACCGTGTCGCCCACCACTGCATCAGAGTTGGGATGATGATAACCGGACACGTACCGCGAAGGAATGCCCATGCTGCGCAACACAATTAGGGACAGGTGCACGAAATCCTGGCAGACGCCTTTGCCTTCACGCAACGCGTCCAGGCCCGACGAATGCACGCCGGTGGTGCCGCGGACGTAGTCTAGTTCGCTGCGTACCCAGTCGGCAGCGGCGACAACGGCTTCGGCCGGTTCGTGATACTTGACTATCCGCTTGCCAACGGCCGCAATACGTTTGCTTGCCGGCGTGTATCCGGTTGGGCGGAGCACCTCATCGAATCGGTCGAGCACCGATTCGCTGTGCAACTCGGCCCAAGTAACTTTTTCTGTCGGCGGCTCCGCTCGATTGGTCTCCACGACCGACGAGGCGGTGACCGTCAACTCGGTGTGCGGTGCGTGCAAGTCGAACGCCGTCACGGCCGTGCCCCAATAGTCGATGTATCGGTACGCCCGGGTGGCCGGGACCGTTTCGACACGGTTGAGGACGACGTTTTGCCGGGTGTCCGACCGCGGCGTGAGCCGTGCTTCGTTGTAGGACGCCGTCGCAGGCGATGGATAGGCATATCCGGTGGCGTGCAGGACCCGCAACCGCCACATCAGCTCTTCCCCTGTCGCACCGGCAACGGGTCACGTTGGGCGGCGTTGGACCAGGCAACCCACGGTACAGCGTGAAAGTACTGAATCGCCAACGCTTCTCCGACGTCATAGCAACTTTCCTGCAGGCTGGCCAGCCGCGTCTCCAGTGATTCGAGCAATACTCCTGGCTCCACAAATTCGAGTTCACTGCGGGCTTGCCCGAGCAGCCGCTGCGCTTCGGCGGTGGTACCCACCCGGCTGAGCGGATGGTGCAGCAGTTCATCGAGGTTGTGCTCGGCCAGCTTCAGCGAGTAGAAGACCGACCGTGGAAACAGCCGGTCGAGCAGGATGAATTCGACGACCCGGTTGGCGTCCAGCACACCGCGATAGGTTCGCAAATAGGTGTCGTGCGCGCCCGCCGAGCGCAGCACCGTCACCCACGCCGGCGACGAACCGCTGTCCCCCACCCGCGACAGCAACAACCGCACCGTCATGTCCACCCGCTCGATCGCCCGGCCCAGCATCAGGAAGCGATACCCGTCGTCACGCGAGAGTGTCGAGTCGGCGAGGCCCGCGAACATCGCGGCGCGGCCCTCGATGAACGATAAAAACTCATGCGGGCCAAGACGTTTGGCCGCGCGCTCACGTTCACCCAGAGCGTTGAAGGTGGTGTTAAGACACTCCCAGGTCTCTGTCGACGTGACCTCGCGGGCAGACCTCGCGTTCTTCCGCGCTGCTGAGATGGCGTCGACGATGGAGCAACCGCCGGGGGTGTTGCGGCGAAACGCCACCAGGTCAGTCAACGACCAGACATCCAACTCGGTGTCGGGTGGCTCAATTCCCAACACGTGCAACAGCACTCGGGAGGTGTGGTCGGGGTCGACGCTGGAATCCTCCAGCAGTTGGTGAATGGTGACATCGAGGATGCGCGCCGTGTCGTCGGCGCGCTCGACGTAGCGGCCGATCCAGTACAGCGCCTCGGCATTGCGGGCCAGCATCAGCGAATCACCGCCTGCTGGTGTTGCTTTTGGCCAGGCTGCTGCTGAGCGGACTTATCCGCCTCCGCGTCGCCATTGGACGTCGTGACCGGCGTGGGCAGCGACCGGACGACCTTGGCGGCGCCCAATTCGCGATCGGCCGCCGACGCGCGCGACGCCAACACCCAGGTGTCCTTGGATCCGCCGCCCTGGCTGGAATTCACCACCCTCGATCCTTCGACGAGTGCCACCCGGGTCAGGCCGCCGGGTAACACCCACACGTCGTCGCCGTCGTTGACCGCAAACGGTCGCAAGTCGACGTAACGGGGTGTCAGCGTGTCTGCGACCTTGGTCGGGACGGTCGAGAGCTGCATCATCGGTTGGGCGATCCAGCCGCGCGGATCGTCGCGGATCTTTTTGCTGATCGTGGCCAGCTCCTTGGCGGAGGCCTCCGGCCCGAAAACAATGCCGTAGCCGCCGGACCCCTCGACCGGTTTGACGACCAGTTCGTCGACCCGGTCGAGCACTTCTTCGCGTTCGTCGTCCAACCAGCACCGGAAGGTGTCCACATTGGCCAGCAACGGCTTCTCGCCCAGGTAGTACTCGATGATCGTCGGCACGTAGGTGTAGACGAGTTTGTCGTCGCCCACCCCGTTGCCGACGGCGCTGGAAATCACCACGTTGCCGGCACGGGCGGCGTTGAGCAGGCCGGCCACACCCAGCACCGAATCGGGGCGAAACTGCATCGGGTCTAGAAAAGCGTCGTCGATGCGCCGGTAGATGACGTCGACCTGACGTTCTCCTTCGGTGGTGCGCATGTACACCTGGTTGTCGCGGCAGAACAGGTCGCGGCCTTCGACGAGTTCGACACCCATCTGGCGGGCCAGCAGCGAATGCTCGAAGTAAGCCGAGTTGAGCACCCCGGGGGTCAGCACGACGCCGGTCGGGTCGGCCTCGTGGGTGGCCGCTGATTTCCGCAACGCGCGCAGCAGGTGCGCCGCATAGTCGTCGACGGCGCGCACCCGGTGCGTGGTGAACAAGTTAGGAAATACCCGCGCCATCGTGCGCCGGTTCTCCATCACGTACGACACCCCCGACGGCG
>NZ_JBATXN010000550.1:0-4141 GCF_049673265.1 Mycobacterium sp.
GGCCACATCGGCAGCTGGGCGCCCAGTCCCATGATCAGCAGCACCGGCTCGCCGGCCGGGTCGCCGAGGTCCTCGTAGTACAGCTCGACGCCGCCCTGCTCGCTGTGTGCGATGCCGCTACGAGTCAGCATTCTTCTTGCCAGGGCTGCACCCAGCCGTCGATTGTCCAGCCCTCGCGCGCGGCGATCAGCTCGTACATGGTGGCGCCGTCGATGCTCTCCCGGATGATGTCAGCATGCCCGGAGTGCCGCGCGAGCTCGTTGATCACATGCAGGATCACCCAGCGCACAGACCAGGCATCCAGATCCTTGGGGAACCACGGAATGTCGGTCGGCACCGGCACTTTCGCGTCCAGGTCGGCGGTTTCGACCAGCTGCAGCGACGTGGCGTTCTCCGCCTCGAAGGCGCTGAGCAGCCCGGCCAGCGTCTCGTCGGGCCGCATCACGTGCTGGTCGCCGTAGTCCTTGGCGATCTCCTCGAACGGCCGGGTGTCGCGCGGCGGCTCGTCGGGCGCCGCGGCGACCCGCGCCATCCACGTGCGCTGCATACCGGTGGCGTGCTTGACCAGCCCGCCGATCGACAACGCACTGGCAGTCGGCTGCGAGCGAGCCTGGTCATCGGTCAGGCCGTAGGCCACCGCGAAGTACGCGCTCTGGTGATAGGACAGGTACTCGCGCAGGGCGCTGCGTTCATCGGCCACGGGCGAAGCGAGTGCGGGCATTAATCCGTAATACCAAGCCGATCGACAAGCAGCAAAAATACCGTCGCGAAATCGTTGTCGGCGGTGCTGGCGCGCACCTGTTCCCAGTCGACCTGCTCGCGGATCGCCCGGACGGATGGCAGCAGCGGCCCGAAGTCGCAGTGGTGTTCATGCAGCGCCAGCAGTTTCTGGATGACCACTTTCGTCGGGGACAACACCGGCATCCGGACGGCCAACACCTCTCGGGACTCGCCCGAATGGATCATGTCGGCGTCGACGGCGACTCCGTTGACTCGATGCAACACATCGACGACGGCGCCATCGACACTTGCCTTGAACAACCAGGCCTCCGGCGTCCGTTCGATGCTGAAGCCGGCTAGCGACAGGGTCTCTGCGGCCGCCTCGACATCGGGTTCGGCGACGACGAAGTCGACGTCATGCACCGGTTCGGGCGCGCCGTACACCCACAGCGCGTAGCCGCCGGCGAGCGCGAACTCGGGTCCATCCGCGGCCAGCGCTGACGCGGCGCGCCGCAACGCTTCACGCAGCTCCTTGTTGCGCGCGAACGCCGATGATCCGTTGGCCGTCATCGTGGGTAGGTAGTACCCATGCGGATGGCCACCTTCAACATCCTGCACGGGCGCGACATCGACGACGAAGAGGTCGATGTCGATCGGCTCGCGGACTGCGTGCGGCGACTGGACGCCGATGTGCTGGCGCTGCAGGAGGTCGACTGCGACCAGCCCCGATCCGCGATGGCCGATCTCACCGCTGTCGCGGCCGAGGCGATGGGCGCGGTCAGCCACCGATTCGTCGCCGCGATCTCCGGCACTCCGGGCGCGACCTGGATGGCTGCCACCGGCCGCGAGCAGCCGGGCGTCGCGAGCTACGGCATTGCGCTGCTGTCCCGGTTTGAAGCCCTCACCTGGCAGGTGGTGCGGCTGCCGCGGATTCCGATGAAGTTCCCGATGTATCTGCCCGGCAGTGGCCGGGTGCAAGTCGTCGACGAAGAGCCCCGCACCGCGGTGCTGGCGCGGTTCGACACCGATGTCGGTCCGGTGACGGTGGCGAACACTCATTTGTCGTTCGTCCCGGGGTACAACCGTGTGCAGCTGCGACGGCTGACCCGCGATCTGCGTGGCTTCCCCGGGCCGCGGGTGCTGATGGGTGATCTCAATATGACCCCACCGACGCCGCAGCGCTGGACCAGAATGCGGCCGCTCGCCACCGCATTGACGTTTCCGATCGATCACCCCAACCGTCAGCTCGACCATATTTTGACCGACGACGCCGGCCTGGTCGCCGAGGCGTGTTCGGCGCCGGCGCTGCCGATCTCGGATCATCGGCCGTTGATCATCGACGTGTCGCGTCAGTGACGCCGCGCCGCACCCGTCCAGCGTCGTAGGGTGCGGGGGTGCAGGTGATTTCGGCGGAGTCGACGGAGCTTTTCGTCGGGCCGCCAGACGCGCCGCTGCAGGTGGCGAGGGTGATCATCAGCCGCGGCGGCGAGCCGACGCTGATCCGGGTCGACGGTGACGGCCTTCAGGGCGAGACCTTGGCCCGCGCCGGTGAGGACCTGGTCGAGGTGCCGGTTGCCGTCCAGCACCCGGTCGTCGGTCAGCGGCGCGCCGCGCAGCTGCACGTCGACGGCGGCGTGACGCCGTTCGCGTTCACCGTCGCCGAACCCGGCTGGACGATGTTCATGATCAGCCACTTCCACTACGACCCGGTGTGGTGGAACACCCAGGGCGCCTACACCAGCATGTGGCGGCAAGACCCACCGGACAGGTGCCGCAACGGCTTTGAGCTGGTGCGTGCGCATCTGGAGATGGCCCGGCGCGAACCCGAATACAAATTCGTGCTCGCCGAAGTCGACTACCTCAAGCCGTACTGGGATACCTATCCCGAGGACCGCGCCGATCTGCGCCGCCTGATCGCACAGGGCCGCGTGGAGATCATGGGCGGCACATACAACGAACCCAACACCAACCTCACCAGCCCCGAGACAACGATCCGAAACCTGGTGCACGGCATGGGCTTTCAGCGCGACGTGGTTGGCGGTAACCCGGCAACCGCATGGCAGCTCGACGTGTTCGGCCATGATCCGCAGTTTCCGGGGATGGCCGGCGATGCCGGGCTGACCTCTAGTTCGTGGGCCCGCGGACCGCATCACCAATGGGGTCCGATGCACAGCGAGGGCGGCGTGGCAGGCATGCAGTTCTGCAGCGAGTTTGAATGGATCGCGCCGTCGGGGCGCGGTCTGCTCACCCACTACATGCCCGCGCATTATGGGGCCGGCTGGGGGATGGACGACGCCCCGTCGCTGGCGGAGGCCGAACAGGCCACTTACCGGCTGTTCGAGGAACTTCGCAAGGTCGCGCTCACCCGCAACGTGCTGCTACCGGTCGGCACCGATTACACCCCACCGAACAAGTGGGTCACCGAGATTCACCGGGACTGGGGTGCGCGCTACACCTGGCCGCGGTTCGTCTGCGCGCTGCCGAGTGAGTTCTTCGCCGCGGTGCGAGCCGAATTGGACACCCAAGTGCTGGCGCCGTCGCCGCAAACCCGGGACATGAACCCGATCTACACCGGCAAGGATGTGTCGTACATCGACACCAAACAAGCCAACCGGGCCGCCGAGAACGCGGTGTTGGACGCCGAGAAATTCGCGGTGTTCGCGGGGCTGCTGGCCGGCGCCGACTACCCGCAGGCGGCACTGGCCAAGGCGTGGGTGCAGCTGATCTACGGCGCTCACCACGACGCCATCACCGGCTCGGAATCCGACCAGGTCTACCTCGATCTGCTGACCGGCTGGCGCGACGCGTGGGAACTCGGCCGCGCCGCCCGGGACAACTCGCTGGCACTGCTGTCCAGTGCCGTCGACGGCGACGTGATCGTCTGGAATCCATTGGCGCACAACCGGACCGATGTCGTTACCGCTCGGCTTGAGGATTCGTTGGGTTCCGGGGTACGCGTGCTCGATCACGACGGTGCCGAGTTGCCCGCGCTTGTCGAGGACGACGGACGGTCGGTCAGCTGGCTGGCGCGCGACGTGCCGTCGCTCGGCTGGCGGGCCTACCGGCTGGTCGCCGCTGACACCTCGACATCATGGAAGCCGTTGCGTGGCAAGCAGATTGCGAACGAGCATTACCGCCTGGATGTCGACCCGGTCCGCGGCGGTGGGGTGTCATCGCTGATGCACGACGGCCGGCAGCTGATCGCCGAGGGCCGGGTAGGGAACGAGCTGGCCGTCTACCAGGAATATCCGGCGCACCCGACCGGCGGCGAAGGCCCGTGGCACCTGCTGCCCAAGGGGCCGATAGTCGGCTCGTCGGAAAGCCCAGCGGAAGTGCGGGCTTACCACAGCCAGCTGGGCCAGCGGCTGGTGGTGACCGGCCGGATCGGCGAATTACTGCGCTACACACAAACGTTGACGCT
>NZ_JBATXN010000551.1:0-2699 GCF_049673265.1 Mycobacterium sp.
TTCGGTGGTTTGGCGCCCGGATCGACGTGCGGCTGGTTGATCGCCACCGCGGGCGGGCAGACCCACAGCGCAGCGACTAAAGCCGCTGCGAGGCAACCACTTCGCCGCCGGGCGCGGGCAGAGATCATCGATTGAGCACCCAGCTGAACAGGCCGACCAGGTAGGCGATGACCGGGATCAGCGACGCGTCGATTCCGGACGCGAGGAAGCCCAGCAACCGGCGCACCGGTAGCGAATAGCTCTCCGCGGAGGCGATCGACGGGTTCATTGCGACCACCACCCAGGCCAACACCAGCACCGCGAGAACGATTACGGCGCCCAACGCGGCCAGATAGTGCGCTGCGGCGGTGTAGAACACCGCCAACGCCACGCCCACCAGGTAGGGCTGGGCCAGCAGCCAGGCTTTGCACGCGGCCGAGTCCCAGACCCGGGCGCGCAGCGCAGCCGCCGCTGAGGTTGCGGCGACGACGTACCAGGCCCAGCCGGACAGCGTTTGCGGATGTAATGCGATCGCCACCGACCCGACCGTGCTGAGTAGCACAGCCCCAGCGATGAAACCGGTTTGGTGCGCGTCGCTGATGCGTACCCGTCGTGGCAGGTCCTTCAGCACTCGCAGCGACGGCGCTGACGGGGTGGGGTCTCCGGGCGCCGGAATGACCGGCAGCGGGAACCGTGCCCACAGCGCGGATAGCTGGGCGGCCTCGACAGTCACCAGCAACGCGACCACGATCAGCACGCAGCCCAGGCTCACCAGCGACAGCTGCCATAACAACGCTGCGCCGGCGGCCAACAACACGCCGACGCCGAGCACCGCTGTTGCGGTGAAAACCGCGATAGCCCTGCCGCTTTCGCGTTGAGGAAGGATCAGGTTAATCAGCGACCACGCAGTCACCCCGGCGGCGCCAAGTGTCACCTGCGCTGCGCCGAAGCTGCCCGGTACCGCCAAGGCCAGCGCCGCGGCGATGGGCACCAACGCGGCCACCGAGACGACGGCACCCGCGCGGGGTGAACGAGCCGCCAAGCTGCCCAGCGCGGCGAGTACCGCGATCGCGCCGACCGCGATCAGGCCGGCAAGCGCGCCCGTAGCCACTCGGTCGGTCGCGGCCAGACCGGTTGCTGCCCAGATTAGTCCGACGACCGCGGCAAGGGCGCCGCGCTGAATGTGGCTGGTACCCCAAGGCTTAAGCCGAGCGGTCGAGAAGATCACTGCCGCGTCGGCGATGTCCTCGACAATCCCGGGTGCGGCCGACCCGGCGGGAATCGGCTGCAACGCCAGCAGATCACCGTCGACGACGCCGACCGTGTCCAGGCTGGCGTCGAGGCTAAATGGCGCCCCGCCGATCGGAGCAAGGCTGAGCCGAGCGGGTGTGACCGAGCCGTTATCTGCCCCTTCCACCTCACCGTCTTGGACGGCCGGAACCACCAAACGTTCCACAGCAGGCAGGATTTCGCGAAGCGGCAGCTCTGCGGGCAGCGCCATCTCGGTCAGCCGACTTTCAGCAAGGATGGCGACCCGCACGATGGGCATCACAGCGCTGGACATCACCGGCTCCTCAGGCTTTGGTAGCCCGCTCGGTAGTCCGCTTGGTAGGACATAGCTTCTCTTTCTCTTGATGCTCAGCCGGCTCGTTAGCTCGACTGTGTACTGAAGTCTCGGGACACCCGGTTACCCGGGAACCAGTCGCCATCCGGCAACTCGCCGGTGAGCTGCTCGACGGCGACAGCGATCGCGAACGGGGTTCCGGGGCGAAATGTCGATATCCATTCGCCATCGAAGGCACGCGACGGGCTGACCAGCACTCTGCCCGCCGTGGTATCGACGATGCTCACCCCGACCTCGGTGCTGGCGTGCCTGCCGCCGTGTCGGCAGCCCGCGACGATCTCAACGTAGCTGCGCGGTCCGGTGAACACCGACTCGACCACCGGCCGCGCTGATCGCGGGATACCCAGATAGTCAACGACTTCGGTGAGCGACGCACCGTTCCGCAGCCGCTCATCGGCCCGGGCGCCAACCCGGGCTGGGAGGCTGAACTCGTCAAATTGCGCGGGTGAACGTTGCGCCAATCCGACCCCCAGCACCGGCACCAGCGCGCGCGCGTCGTGGATGCTCATCGCAGTAAACGTCACCAGCTGTGCGTTGCGCAGCGCCACAATGGTTTTGGCGCTGTTGCGGGTGTCATCGCCGCGCCGCGCGATGATCCCGCGCAGCAGCTCGTCGGCACCGGATGCCGCGCCGGATCCTACGTAGCGTAGGTCCAGCCAGCGGTCCGGGAAGCACACCTGCCGAATCCAGTCGGCGACCGCCGGGTTGACCGCACCGTCCGAGGACATCATGCCCATCCGGGTCAGTTCGGCGGCGTGCCGATCGAGGAACGCGCCCCGCTCACCGGCGTCCGTGTAGGGCGTGGTGATCGCCAATACCCATGGGAACGTTCCGGCCCCAACGGTTTCAGCGATAAACCACGCCTGGTCGACGGTGAGCTCGACGGCGTTAGGCTGAGCAGCCATCTACTAGCCGCCCCATTTGGCGCCTTCGGCTTGGTCGCGGGCCAGCATCGAGGTGGTGTTGTTTTCATGCGTGCCGGCCATCGCGCGATACGCCAGCACCAACTGCTCCATGGCCTGATTCCACTGGGCCTGCCAGGCCTGATAACTCATCCCGGTATCGCCCTGCCAACCCGCCGACAACGCCGCCTGCT
>NZ_JBATXN010000552.1:0-1940 GCF_049673265.1 Mycobacterium sp.
ATCACCCGGGACCCGCCGTGGCACCCGGATCGCCCTGCTCGTACGCGCCGCCGCCGGAGTTGTTGCCGCGGCCGTGGAACCCGATGCCGTGTGCGGGCGTCAACCAGGACCAAGGTCCCTTCGGGCCTAACGGGCCCTACCCGGTGTTGCCGGACGTCGCGTCGTCGCCGCCGAACCCCAACGGCCTGCCCCCGACACCGGGCATTCCGATCGCCGGGCGCCCCGGTCAGCCGCCGCCAGACGTACCGGGTACGCCGGTACCCATCGCGCCGGGACCGCCCGGGGCGCGCAGCGAGCCGCTGGGGCCCCCGGGTCCGGCTGCGCCGCCGTCCACGTTCGCACCCGGCTACCCACCCGGACCGCCGGCTCCACCGGGACCGGGTGAGCAGCTGCCGGCACCGTTCATCAACCCGGGTGGAGCGGGAGGCAGCGGCGTCACGGGAGGTAGCCAAAATTGAACGGCACCTTTAAATTTCGCAAGCCTCGGGCACGGGTCGTCATCGGATTACTCGTGGTGGCGATCGCCCTGCTGGCCGGGTTCATCGGGTTGCGGGTCTACCAGAAGTTGACCAACAACACCGTGGTTGCCTATTTCCCGGAAGCCAACGCGCTGTATTCCGGTGACAGGGTCCAGATCATGGGCATTCGGGTGGGTTCGGTCGACAAGATCGAGCCGGCCGGCGACAAGATGAAGGTGACCTTCCACTACGCCAACAAGTACAAAGTCCCCGCCAATGCCACGGCGGTGATCCTCAATCCCACGCTGGTGGCATCGCGCAGCATTCAGTTGGAGCCGCCCTACAAGGGTGGTCCGGTACTTGCCGATAACGCGGTGATCCCGGAAGACCACACCCAGGTGCCCACCGAGTGGGATCAACTGCGCGACAGCGTCGCCAACGTCATCACCAAACTGGGGCCCACCAAGGAGCAGCCCAAGGGGCCGTTCGGCGACGTCATCGAGTCCTACGCCGACGGGCTTGCCGGCAAAGGCAAGCAAATCAACACCACGCTCAACAGCCTGTCGCGGGCGCTGACCGCGCTGAACCAGGGCCGCGGCGACTTCTTCGCGGTGGTGCATAGCCTGGCGCTATTCGTCAACGCCCTGCACCAAGATGACCAGCAGTTCGTCGCGTTGAATACCAACCTGGCTCAGTTCACCGGCAGGTTGACCCACTCGGATAGCGACCTGTCCAATGCGATACAGCAATTCGACGGTCTGCTGTCCACGCTTCGGCCGTTCCTCGACAAGAATTCCGAGGTGCTGACGCACGACATCGACAACCTCGACAAGGTGACCACCACGGTGGTGCAACCTGAGCCGCTGAACGGCTTGGAAACCGGTCTGCACGTGTACCCGACGCTGGCCGCCAACCTTAGCGAGATCTACCACCCATCGCACGGTGCGGTCGTGTCCATTCCGGCCATCCCGAACTTCACCAACCCAATGCAGTTCTTTTGCAGCATGATTCAGGCGGGCAGCCGGCTCGGCTATCAGGATTCCGCCGAGTTGTGTGCGCAGTACCTGGCACCGATCCTTGACGCGATCAAGTTCAACTATCTTCCGTTCGGCCTCAACCTGTTCAGCACCGCCGAGACGCTACCCAAGGAAGTCGCCTACTCCGAGCCGCGGCTGCAGCCGCCGCCCGGCTACAAGGACACCACCGTCCCTGGAATATGGGTGCCCGATACCCCGTTGTCGCACCGCAACACCCAGCCCGGCTGGATTGTCGCGCCGGGCATGCAGGGTACCAAGGTGAGTCCGGTGACGGCCGGCTTGCTGACTCCGGAATCGCTGGCCGAACTGATGGGTGGCCCGGATATCCCACCGGCGCAATCGAATCTGCAAACCCCGCCGGGCCCGCCGAATGCGTACAACGAGGAGCCGGGTCCGCTGCCCTACATCGGCATACCGGGCCACCCGGCGCCGATCCCGCCACCAC
>NZ_JBATXN010000553.1:0-10119 GCF_049673265.1 Mycobacterium sp.
CGACCGCATAGGCCTCGCCGGCAGTGAGACGATCAACCAGAGCATGAGTGCCCTGCGTGCCCTCCGGAGCATTTGAGGCCGCCCCGTCGTGGTCCGCCGACACTCGATGGTGCTCGTAGATCGTCACGTGCGTATCTCCTATAGCGGTTATCGCCTTGCGTGCCAGAGCCGCGCTGCCCTGCGGATGTCGTCCAAGTTCCGACCGAACCCCCGCCCAACCGACGGCATTTCGACTAACCCAGCTTGTGCAGGCCGACCGAGGGCGTCATCGACTGCTATAAGAGTGTCATAAGGACCGGTGGGGGCTACCTGCGCGAATTGGTTACTGGTGAGTTCTACGCGCGGGTAATGGTGCGCTGGGTAACAGTCGGCTCAGCCCCAGGCGAGGGCCTGCGGACCAAACCCGCTGGATGCAGGTGGTTACGGTTGAGTAGCAACAACAGCGCAGATCAAGGCAGTATTGTTATGCAATCGTTACCTGAAAAATCAGCGCTCCTCAGCGGTCCTGGCGCAACCGTGATGACGCGCCGCGCTGCGACGGACCAAAATCAGGCCGCCAGATTTGGGTAAACAGACGTTTGCTGGAAACTTACCCGCAGGTCAGCTCAGGCCCACTGTCCGAATTGCGGCTTGCAGATGTTGTTGATGTCGACCCCGACGCCACCGACGTTGCGCTTGTCGATCTCGACTTGGTGCAGATTCGCGGCGGGATGGGTGTATCCGCGCGGTGAGCCCCAGTTGTGCTGCCAGAAGTAGGAGCCTAGGCCGTCCTGCAGCGCCCAGTCGATCGTTTTGGAGTTGGCGTACACGCCGACCCGTTGGTGGCCCAGCACTGATTCCCAGCCGCGCAGGTAAGGCGCTACCTGTTGCTTGTACTGCTCGAAGGACGGGTCATCATCGATCGAGGCGTAGATGGGGGCGCCGGCCGGTCCGCCGGCGGCGGTGTGCAGCTGCCACCCGCGCTGGGCATGGGTGACGCCCGCGTTTTGCCCGCCTAGCCAGTCCGCGGAGCTCTGCTTGCCGTACTGGTAGCAGGAGACGATCTTGAGACCGTTCTGGTTGAGGTCGCGCGCCTCGGGCAGTTGGATCGGCTTGCCCAGCATCCAGGCGCCGCCGGGCCGCCGATCCGATACATACCGGATGGAGCCCACTGCGCCGGCCGCCTTGATCTGGCTGGCCGGGATCACCCCGGCGGCATAGTCGAGCAGCACGCCCCGACCGTCAGCCGAAGCCCGCGGCACGTCCAGCGACCCCGCCGCGGCGCCGAGACCGATGAGGGCAGGTGTCGCCGCCGCGAATTTCAGCACAGAGCGTCGCGACATAGGCGTCACAGTCACAGAATACGACAGATGCACCAATTACCACATCAACGCCACTGGTCACATCTGTATCAGCGGCGCCGGACCTGCTCGACCACTTCCGCAAGGTGCCGGTGGCCGAACAACTCGAAACTGGCCACCAAGGCCGCCGGCGCTGCCATCACAACCAGCAGACATACCGTCGTCGAAATGCCTGCGGCCGCGAGCCCGATCGCCGCGGCCAACACCAGCAGGCATATCGACACATCGACCGCATAGGACCCATCCCACGTTCGCACCAGCAGCAGGTAGCTAGAGAAAACGGCGCAGACGTAGATGCCGACTGACACCGCCACCGCGGTGACAGTGGCAACCGAGCCGAGCTCTGAGCGGTGTTCGATGTAGTCCGCGGCAGCGTGCAGCCCGGCACCGGTAGCGACGATCGATCCGAACAACGCGATGTGTAGGTAACCGTAGCCGAACGAGCGCTCGCGATGGGCGTGCAGCAAGTCGGCGGCCGGCACCACGAAGTAGACCCACCACATACCGAAGGTCAGACCGGTCCCGGCGACGGCGACAAGCACCGCGTCGGTCGTCCAACCCTGTTCAGCGACCACCGCCGACAGCGACGCAACCGTTCCCACGACCCCTTCGCCGAGCGCGATGATCGTCAGCAAGGAATTGCGCTCGACGATGTGGTGAGCGTGCCACGGCGTCCCACCCATGCGCTTTTCGGCGAGGAGCGGACCGGTCAATTCGATCGCGATCATGAGGCCAAACAAGATGAACGTGACGACCACCGAGGTGTTGGCGACAGCAACGGCAATCCATCCGACCTGCGCCACCGTGATCGAAAACGCGTAGGTCATGCAGGCCGATCGCCGGCCGGGGTCTTGCTTCGCGGCGCGTAACCACTGGATCACCATGGCAACGCGCATCACTACGTAGCCTGCGACCAGGGCCCGGTTGTTGACGTGTCGGCCGTCGGCAATCGACGAGAAGACCTGCGGAATCCCCAGCGTCAGAACCAGGACGCCCACCATTTGCAGCATCGTGGTCAGGCGGTACACCCAGTCGTCGGTGTCATACGCCGAGGCGAACCAGCTGAAGTTGATCCAGGCCCAGCTGACGGCAAAGGTGGCGAATGAGAAGCCGGCCAGCCCGGCTCCGATGTGCCCGGTGGCCAGCATGTGCGCGAATTGTGAAGCGGCTACCCCGAAAGCGATGACGAACGTCAGGTCGAACAGCAGCTCCAGCGGCGTCGCCACCCGATGCGGCTCATGGGGGTCGCGGCCCGACATCCGGCGGAGTCGGTGCGCGAACGGCGCGCTGGTCTGGTGGCTTCCAGGTTCGCTCACCCGGACATTCTCTCTGCTGGAATGCGGACGGTCGGCGACACAGGCCCAGTACCGGGAAAGGATGCACCTCTTGGTATGTACGATCCTCCCCATGCCGCTGGTCAGTGGTGCGACAGCCGCTGGGTTCAACATTGTTCGGCTGCTCGGGGGCGGACAGATCGGTGAGCTCTATGTAGCTGAACACCCGAGGTTGCCGCGCCAATACGCCCTCAAGGTCCTGACGGAGGATTTGTCGGCGGACCCGGAGTATCGCTTCCGGTTCCACCAGGAGTCCGACCAGGCAGCCGCCCTATCGCACCCGAACATCGTCGGCCTCCACGATCGGGGTGAGTTCGAGGACCGGCTGTGGCTTGCGATGGACTACGTCGACGGCACCGACGCCGCCCAGCTGCTAACGGATACCTACCCCGACGGCATGCCGCCAGACCTGGTGATCCAGATCGTCTCTGCGATCGCGGACGCGCTTGATTACGCCCGCGAACACGGGCTGGTTCATCGTTACGTGAATCCGAGCAACATCCTTATCACCGAGTCGGCATCCGGCCGACGACGCATCTTGCTGGCAGGTTTTGGCGTCGCCCGGCGCCCCGAGGAGACCAACAGTTTGACTCGGAGGAATCTTGCCATCGGTACGGTGAGCTATGCAGCCCCCGAGCAGCTGCTGGACGACTCGATCGATGGCCAAGCTGACCAATATGCCTTGGCGTGCACCGCGTTTCACCTGTTGACCGGCTGGCCACCGTTTGCGCACATGAAGCCCACTGTGGTGGTCAGTAAGCACCTCAACGAATCGCCGCCACGGCCAAGTGATATGAAACCCGAGTTGATCTACTTCGACGCGCCCTTTGCCCGCGCACTCATGAAGGCGCCGGCCGAGAGGTTCCCCAATTGCCGAGAATTCGCCAAAGCACTTGAGGCGAGGGGCAACCTGAAGTTGCCGAGCGCTAAAGGCACCTCGGCCGTGACCAACAACGCGTCGCCGAGCGAAGCAGCGGTATCCGCTAGCCCACCTGCCGAAGTCGATGAGGCCGCTGAGACGCCAGATGTGTTGCCAACAGCCGAAGTTGACGATTCTGTCGATGCGCCGGGTGTGGTACCGGAGTCCGAAGTCGACGAAGCGGACGCGTTGGCGAAACCCGACGTTTGGAGCGCCGCGCCTGACGACGCATCGGTCGCGTCGCGCCGTCGTCGGATGCTGCACGCGGCGGCGCTCGGTCTCACCATCGTGGCGGTGGCGCTGGGTGGGATCTTGGGCGTCATGGCGTTGCGCTCGGCGTCTGCGCCCGATGACACGCCCGCCAATGTCGAAACTTTTTCCCCAGCGAGCACCACCCCACCCGCGCGGCCGGCGACGGCGACGGTCATCCCGCCGCCGATCGTTAAGGCTCCTCCTCCCGCAACGACCACGCCGCCGAAGGTCACAGCGTCGCCGGCAGCGACGGTCGCTCCGACGGCGACCGCTTCTTCGACGGCACGGACGCCAGTGCCCGAGACCACCCGGGCACATTCGCAGTCGCCCACGACGACTCCATCCGGTTTGGATACCCGGCCTGCCGTTGGCATTCCCTGCGGCGCTCCGGGCGCCATAACGACGTCAAACGCGGGCATGCCCGTTGTCTGCGCGGACACGCCCGGCGGATCCGCGTGGGAACCCCCCGGCGGCTGACTTAACGGTCTGTCATGCGCGTGCGGCCGTCATGTCCATCTCGATCCAGCCCTGGCACGGGCCGCTCAAGATGTCGGTGTGCATGACGCCGGCAAGTGTTCCGTCGGCTTGGGGCGTGTAGCGCACATTGGATCGGGCCGGACTCCATTGGATCGTGGTGTCGGGCATCATGCAGTCCCACTGGAAATCGCTGACTTGTGTCCAGGACGAACCATCCCAGGTGAATTGCACGGGTTGCGGAACCGTCGGATTGCTCGGCGGAGGGCCGCTAATGATCGTGGCGACGCACTTTCCGGCTGTGCAGCTCGAGCGGAACCCATAGGTATCGGTGTGCTGGATCTCGGGGTCACCGACGGCCATGCTGGTCCCGGACTTCGGACCCACCATGAATGTGATCGCGTACTCGCCGTTCCACGACGGATTGTCGGCGTAGGCAGTTGGGGAAAGGGACAGCGCCGTCGTGAGTGGCACGGCGCACCAACCGAGGAGGTTCCTCAGACGGTCTTGGGCCATGGGCTTCTCCTCTCGGCCCGCAACGGTTTTGGAACTAGGATGCGCCGCGGCAACCGTGCTGTATACCCCATCTGCACGTTATTGCTAAGATTATAAAGTTACGGTCAAGGAGAACGTCAGCCCGACCGTGGAGGACCGCGATGGAACGCGACCAACTCATCGACTTGACCCGACGGGCCGTGAAGCTGGCACGCGATAAAGCAACCGACCTTGCGCCGGCCGAGCATTCGGTCCGGGCGGCCGAGTACACCTCGATTGAGCGTCACGAACGCGACGTCGCGATGCTGATGGCCAGCCCACAGCTGGTCGGTTATGTATCCGAGTTGCCGGAGCCGGGAACCTACTGCACCAAGTCGGTGATGGGCCGATCCGTTCTACTCACGAGAACGTCCACCGGTTCGGTCAAGGCGTTCAACAATGTCTGCTTGCATCGGCAGTCGCAGGTCGTCACCGGTTGCGGTAAGGCCAAGCGGTTCACCTGCCCATATCACGCATGGACGTATGACGATAGCGGGCGGTTGGTCGGTCTGCCGGGCCGTGAAGGCTTCCCCGGCGTGCAGGTGAAGTCCGACAGCCTGACCGAACTGCCGGCTACCGAATTCGCCGGATTCCTCTGGGTGGCACTCGATCCCGCGGCAACGCTGGATATTGCCGCTCACCTGGGTCCGCTGGCCGAAGAACTCGACTCCTGGGGCATCGGCCGGTGGTCTCCGCTCGGCGAGAAGGTCCTCGACTCGCCGATCAATTGGAAATTGGCGGTCGACACCTTCTCGGAGAATTACCACTTCGCCACCGTCCACCGGCAAACTTTCGCAACGATCGCACGCAGCAACTGCACCGTGTTCGATTCGTTCGGACGGCACCACCGTTTGATTTTCCCGCTGAACTCAATCCTGGACCTGGAGAACGTTCCCGAAGACCAATGGGACCCCTTCCAGAACATGGTGGTGATCTATGCGTTGTTTCCGAACATCGTCCTTTCGGTGACCATAGCCAACGGAGAGCTATTCCGCATCTACCCCGGTGCGACGCCCGGCAGATCGGTTACCGTTCACCAGAATTCGACGCCGCTGGACATCTCCGAGGAATCTGTGGCAGCAGGCGCCCAAGCTGTCTTCGACTATGCCCATGCCACTGTGCGCGACGAGGACTACCGACTTGTCCAGGGCCTACAGGCCAACCTCGAATCCGGCGCGCGCGATCACCTGTTGTTCGGCCGCAATGAGCCGGGGCTGCAACATCGCCATATGTCCTGGGCGTCAGCTATCGGCAGATAGCGCCGCGATCAGCGCGTCCACCACATCGCGACAATCCTGTTGCTCGTTGGTCTGCAACAGCTTTCGTGCTTCTGCGCGACGTCCCGAGGCCACCAACGATCGGAGCAGATCGACGAGGCTGGCGTCCTCGACGGTGGCAGCCAGCACTTGGATCAGCTCCCAATCCCGGTACAACGCAAGCGACCGCTCATAGAAGGCGAAGCCGCTCACTGGTTCTCCGCGCAGCGTTCCGCTATAGCGATATGGCCCTTCCATGTATTCGATCGGCAGGCCATGCGCCGGGGCGGCCACCAGAGGCTCGCCGGTGAGATCCAATTGCATTGTGGGACAGCGTAAGCTGTGCCGATCGGGCATGAACCGCGCCTGTGCCAGCGGCGGCAACAGGGGACGGATCGCATCCGGCCATCGCACGTAGCTGCTGACCGTGACTTCGACGTCCTCCGCGCACTCCGGAGCCATTGCCGGGTCGGGATAACTGGCCGTCACGCCCGAGAATGGTTGCACCGCATTGCCGTCCATGCGGTCAAACTGTCGCCAGATGCTCAGGTCGACGCCGTTGTCCAGGTTGATCGTTCGCCACTCATGCGACCGGGCACGCGGATCTCCCCCGGACCCCCCACCGCCGGCGTATTTGGGGAACCACTGCCGATCAACGTGTCCTGCGCGGCCGCTGACCCGTTCATCCAGCTCACCCCAGCGCAGCGTCCCGTGCATTGCCATGCCGGTCTGGAAATACGAGTAGGTGTCGTGCTGGCCGAAGCAGATGATGTTCCCGTTGTAAGTACCCGCGCCTACCGGCACCGGGGCGCGGGTGGGCGTGACGGTCAAGTCCAGTTCCATGGACTGGCCTGCCTGATCCGTACCGCGCAGGCTGACGCGGTAGGTGTAGGGCTGCAGTTCGCCGGCCTCGTCGCGGCAGGTCGTCCACGCCACCGGGCCCGCGCTGCTTTCGTAGTGGATGTCGAGGTACCCGGCCGACATGGACAACTTGGGCTGCGCCTCGGGACGCATGCTCTTGGGGGGCATGTCGTAATCGGTGTAGGTGCCGTATGCCCCTGTATCGCAATCGAATAGCGACATGGTGTAGAAGTCGGCGACGATTGACCCGCTGGGGCGGTTCTTGTTGAAGATTGTCAGGAACGCGAACGAGCGGCCCGTCACACCGGTTAGCTCGCCGGCAATGAACCACGTGTCGGATTCCTGGTCGGCGTGTTCACCCTCGGCAGCAGGGAAATCTAGCGCGCTGTCGTTGTGCACCAGCCGGAACGGAAATGTGCGCCAGTCGTTAGTCATCTCGCCCCTCGGGGACATCGATCGCGTCGTACTTGTCGTCGCCGAGGAACTCACGCACCTTGTCGATGTGGTCGTCGGCGCCGAGCTCGAGTGTTTCGGCGGCCAGCCCGTAGTCGATGATCGCGATCGCCGCCTGAGCCAGGTGCTTGGAGAACGCCCGCTTGGTGGTCTGCAGCGCGCGGGCCGGCTGGGCCGCCAGCCGCGCGGCCAACTGCAGCGCTTCGTCCATGAGCGCGTCGGCGGTGGTCACGCGATTGGCCAGACCCAAAGTCACCGCCAACTCGGCCGGAATGCGTTCACCGGTGTAGATGTATTCCTTGGCGCGGATGAGGCTGGTCATATACGGCCACAGCAACGCCCCGCCGTCGCCGGCGGTCAGACCGATCGAGACGTGTGGATCGCACAGATAGCTGCGCTCGGACATCAACACCAGGTCGCAGCACAGCGCCAGCGATGCACCAAGCCCGACGGCGGGACCATTGACCGCCGCGACGACTGGCAGCCGGAAGTTGATCATCGCGTTGAGGATGTCCGACGCCTGCGCCGAGATGTCATACCGGAGGCTGAGGGAGCGGTGCTGGGCCTTCAAGAACGCGAAATCGCCGCCGCCACTGAAGGTTTTACCGGCACCGGTGAGCACCACGCAGCGAGCTTCGGTGTCCCGCTCCAACTCGCGCCACACGTCGAGCAGCTTGTGGTGCAGGGTCGCATCGATGACGTTGTGAGCATCGGGGCGGTTGATCGTGACAATCCGCACGGCGCCGTCCGTTGTCACCCGAAGTTCGTCGCTCACCTAAGCCTCACGCCGTGCTTTTTTGCTATGTTAGCATCAATAGCGAAGTTACCGTCGCCTTTTCAGAGGTGGTGCCCCCATGCCGGAGACCCGTGACCACCGTTGCTACGACCAGCTTTTCATCGGAGGACACTGGCGCAAGCCGTCCACCGAGCAACGGATAACCGTCATCTCCCCGCACTCCGAAAAACCGGTCGGTGACGTCGCCGCCGCCACTCCAGCCGACGTCGACGCCGCCGTCATCGCCGCGCGAGACGCTTTCGACCGTGGCCCGTGGCCCCGGCTCGAGCCGAGCGAGCGGATGCGCAAGATCGAAGAGCTCGCGACCATCTACTCCGGCCACCTCGACGAGATGGCAGATCTGATCACCGACGAGATGGGTTCGCCACGCAGTTTCAGCAGGCTCGGCCAAGCGGCGGCCGCGGCGTCGTTGATTCATCTGGCGCTGGCTGTTGCCCGCGACTTCCCCTGGGCCGAACGTCGCCAAGGGGTGCTCGGCGAAGTACACCTGCGCCGAGCACCTGTCGGCGTGGTCGGGGCGATTGTGCCGTGGAACGTGCCGCAATTCCTGATCATGCCGAAACTGATTCCCGCCCTGATTGCGGGTTGCACTGTCATCGTCAAGCCCGCCCCCGAAACGCCTTTGGATGCTTTGTGGTTGGCCGAGATGATCGAGCAGCTGGACCTTCCTGACGGTGTGGTGTCGGTTCTCCCCGGCGGGACCGATGTGGGCGAGGCGCTGGTGCGCCATCCGGGTGTGGACAAGATCGCGTTCACTGGGTCGAGTGCTGTCGGACGCCGGATCGCCACGCTGTGCGGCGAGCAGCTCAAGCGGGTCAGCCTCGAACTCGGCGGCAAGTCGGCGGCGATCATTCTCGACGACGCCGATATCGACAAGACCGTCAAAGGCCTCAAGAGCGCGAGCCTGATGAACAATGGCCAGGCCTGTGTCGCGCAGACCCGCATCCTGGTCAGCGAACGGCGTCGTGACGAGGTCGTCGACGCGCTGGCCGACATGATGTCGGGCCTGCAGGTGGGCGATCCGTCTTCGGAGACGACCGACGTCGGGCCGCTGGTGGCTCAACGGCAACAAGCTCGGGTGCAGGACTACATCCGGTCTGGGGTGAAAGAGGGTGCCCGGATCATCCTTGGCGGCGAGGATTCTCCGAGCGAACGAGGCTGGTACGTGCGGCCGACTTTGTTCGCCGACGCCACCAACGACATGCGTATCGCGCGCGACGAGATCTTCGGTCCGGTGCTGAGCGTGCTGACCTACCGCGATGAAGGGGATGCGATCCGCATCGCCAACGACAGCGACTATGGTCTGGCCGGATCGGTGTGGACCGCCGATGTCGCACACGGTCTCGAGGTTGCCGCGGGTGTGCGCGCCGGCACCTACGGCATCAACATGTACACACTCGATATCGGCAGCCCCTTCGGTGGTTTCAAGCAATCGGGGATCGGGCGCGAGTTCGGTCCGGAGGGCCTGCACGAATACGTCGAGCTGCAGTCGGTGGTCAGCAAAGGGGCGATGCCGCCGTTGCCCGGCTCCTAGGACGCCGGCCGCCAACCGGGTTTGCGACCAAGCCGGGCAAGAAGTTTCGACTGCACATCGTCGTCGCCTACCGCGACGGGAGCACCGAACATGCCGGAAGCGTTCAGCGCCAGTGGGTCACTCGACAATGCCGCGTAGAAGTGCTCACACCACCGGGCATCCAGCCGGTCGTCGGCGCCCACCGCCCGGGCGAGGTCCCAGGTGTGCACCAGGACGTCGCGGGTCAGGTTCGGCACCATCGCGATCGCGTCCAGTTGACCGGACTCGAACACCTTTACCAGTTGGTCGTAGGTCAGCTGCCAGCGCAGCTGTGGATCATCACGTGGGCGGTGCGGCTTGAGTCCCAGCGGTCGCAACAGCAGCACG
>NZ_JBATXN010000554.1:0-11598 GCF_049673265.1 Mycobacterium sp.
GACCGCGGCGATCACCGGCTGGTGCAGCCTTCGCAGCCCCAGGATGACGTCGTCGAGAACCTGCATGGATCGCAGCGCGTAGGTGGGCCGGGTCAGGCCCTGCACGTGCGGCACTTCCCCGGCCGACGTGTGGTCGGCGCCCGACGAGAACCCTCGACCGGCCCCGGTCAGCACGACCACCCGGACCGAGTTGTCGTAGGTGATCTCCTCAAGCGCCGCTTTGAGCGGCACCATGACGTCGAACGCCCTGGAGTTCATCCGCTCCGGCCGGTTGAGGGTGATTAATGCGACCTGCGGTCGCGGACGTTCAACGAGGACCAAATTCACCGTTGAACGGTATCGCCTTATGACGATCCGGGCCGCACGGCGGACCGGTGAAGAGTAAGGCAATAACGTGGGCTTAGCCTTGCGGCGATCAGGCCTGGTCGCGTTCCTGCGTGGCCATCGCCGCGTCGACGTCGAAGTCCTTGACCTGCTGGACGAGCTGCTCCAGTGCGGCTGGTGGCAGGGCGCCGGCCTGGTTGAACACCAGCTTGCCCTTCTTGAACGCCATCAACGTCGGGATGGACCGGATCTGGGCGGCGGCTGCCAGCTCTTGCTGCGCTTCGGTGTCGACCTTGGCGTGCACGATGTCGGGGTGCTTGTCGGCCGACGCGGCAAAGGTGGGCGCGAACTGGCGGCACGGCCCGCACCACGATGCCCAAAAGTCGACGAGCACGATGTCGTTGCCATTGATGGTCTCGTTGAACTTTTCGGCGGTGAGGTCTTGGGTAGTCACGGTGCCGTCAACGCCGTGAACTGCCGAAATGTTCCCGGCGCTTTACCCGCCGAGTGTGCATCCGTGGCTTCGAGCGTGAATCCTGGGCGGGAAAAACGCGAAATTTCCGCCCTGTGCTCACTCTCGAAGCCCTGAGCTCACACTCGAGAACTCAGCACACCGGATGCTCAGGTCAGGTGGTCATAGTCGCCGCGCACCCAGGCGGCGTGGCGGGCCGCCGAACGCTGGACCACCGCGTGGCCGTCGCTGTCGATGGAGTTCGTGAACAGGCCATAGATGCGGTCGAAGGGCAACGCTGCCAGCGTGTCGGCCATCCGCTGCGCGACGGCGGCGGACAGCGGAAGGTGGTTGGGGTAGCTGCGCAAAAACGCAACCGTACGGCGGTCCGGGTTGGGAAAGATGGTGTCGCCGACCAGCAGCACGCCGCGGCCGCCGGCCCCTTCGGTCCAGCAGGCGACCGCGCTTCCGGGGAAATGTCCACCGACCTGGATCACGGAGAGCGACGGGGCCAGCTGCAACGTGTCCGACCACTGCTCGATCACCGGGTCGGGACGCATCACCCACTCGGCATCCGCGGCGTTCACATAAACCGGCACGCCACCCAGCCGGCGGCTCCATTCCACCTGTGCGCCATACATATGCGGATGGCTGGCCACGATCGCGATGACCGGCCCGCGCTCTGCCACCGCGGCCACGGCGTCGTCGTCGAGAAAGCCGGACGGGTCCCACAACACGTTGCCGGCCTCAGTGCACACCAGCTTGCCGAGCTGTCCGATTCCCAACGGCGGCGAACTGCCTACTGCGACGAGTCCGTCCTCGATGACCGATACGTGCGACCGCATCCCGTCGGCAACCAGCTGCTCCAGCGTCGCCCATTGCTGACCCTCGGCCGGCACCCACTGCCGATCGTCGGCACAAATCGCGCACACGTTTGACGCGGTACTGTGCTCAACTCCGCAAGTTTTGCACAACCAGAACATGGGACAACCCTAGTTCGAGCGGACCTCAGCAAACGGCCGCTCATCCGCTGGACTAATAATTGTGCAAGTCGGTTGCAGCGGGTACTCCGCGCGCAACACCGCGATCGGAGAACCTGATGAGCGCCACGACGCAGCACCATCGATTGACTCAGCTCGCGATCCTCGCGATCACTGCTGCCACGGTCGTGTCGCTTTCCGCATGCGGAAGTTCGGGCAACGAAAACAACGCAAATCCCAGCACGTCGGCGAGCTCAGCAAGTCCTTCGCCAACTTCGCCCAAGCCGCCGCCTGCACCACCCATGGGACATGACGAGGTCGAGGGCCTGGTCAGATCGGTGTCTGGCAACACGATCCAGCTCACCCAGCGAGACCGAAGCGCGGCCACGGTGGACTTCACCCCGCAGACGATGGTCACCGAGCTCAGTTCCGCTGCGCTGACCGACGTGAAACCCGGGAGTTGCGTCGACGTCAAGCCGGCACCGCAGGGAACTTCGCCCGGCGGTGCGATCACCGCGGAATCCGTGGAGATCAGCCCGTCTGAAGGCGGCCGGTGCCCGCCGCCGCTGCCACCCAGCCCGGGGTCCGCCGCACCCGTGTACGGCACGGTGGCCTCCGTGACCGGTGACACCATTGCGGTCGACAGCACCGATCCGACCGGCAAAACTACGCACGGCACCGTGACCGTCACCAACACGACGACCTATACCAAGCACACGGTTACCGACGCGCAAGCGATCCAGAATGGTAAGTGCATGGCGGCGCAGGGAACCAAGGACGGCGCTGTGCTGCACGCTCAAACCATCGATCTCGAACCGTGTCCACCGATGGGCCGGCCGCACCACCACTTCCACATCCCGTGGCCGCACCATCGCCGTTAGTCACATGTGTATCGCGGTAATCCGCTGACCTCGGACCCTACGGTTCCGTCAGCGTAAGTTACGGTTCCGTCGCCGTAGGTTACGGTTGCGTACCCGATCTCCCCTCGGACACACTGCCTCAGAGTTCAGCTGGGCGTTGACGAGGAGACGTAAACCGTTGGGGCACTACATCGCTAACGTGCGCGATATTGAGTTCAACCTTTTCGAGGTGTTGGGCATAGGCACCGTTCTGGGCTCGGGCCGCTATCGCGAGCTCGACGTCGAAACAGTCCACACGATGCTCAATGAAGTCGCTCGCTTGGCCGAGGGCCCAATCGCCGAGTCGTTCGTCGACGCCGACCGCAACCCACCGGTTTTCGAGCCGGATCGGCACACCATCTCCGTGCCGTCCGAGTTGGCCAAGTCGGTGCAGGCGGTCAAGGACGCCGAGTGGTGGCGCATCGGCCTGGCCGAAGAGATCGGCGGCGTGTCCGCACCAAGCCCGGTGACGTGGGCGATCAACGAGATGCTGCACTGCGCTAATCCGGCTGCGGCCTTCTTCTACAGCATGGGCCCGGCGATGGCCAACGCACTTTACCTGGAGGGCACCGAAGAGCAGAAGCGGTGGGCAACAATGGGACTGGAGCGCGGGTGGGCGGCCACGATGGTGCTCACCGAGGCGGACGCCGGCTCCGACGTCGGGGCGGGGCGAACCAAGGCGATCGCACAACCGGACGGCAGCTGGCACATCGAGGGCGTCAAGCGATTCATCTCCGGCGGAGATGTCGGCGACACCGCCGAAAACATCTTTCATCTCGTGCTGGCCCGCCGCGAGGGTGCCGGTCCGGGCACCAAAGGGCTGAGCCTGTTCTATGTTCCGAAGTATCTCTTCGACCCGCAGACCTTCGAACTCGGTTCCCGCAACGGGGTTTTCGTCACCGGACTGGAACACAAGATGGGGCTGAAGGCATCCCCGACTTGCGAATTGACCTTCGGCGCCCACGTGATGCCCGCCGTTGGCTACCTGGTCGGCGACGTGCACCACGGAATCGCGCAGATGTTCACCGTCATCGAGAACGCCCGCATGTCGGTCGGCGTCAAGGCCGCCGGAACGCTGTCCACCGGATACCTCAATGCGCTGGCATACGCCAAAGTTCGGGTGCAGGGCGCGGATCTGACTCAGATGACCGACAAGGCCGCGCCGCGGGTCACGATCATGCAGCATCCGGATGTGCGCCGCAGCCTGATCACGCAGAAGGCCTACGCCGAAGGATTGCGCGCGCTTTACATGTATGCCGCGGCGCATCAGGATAACACTGTTGCACAACAGGTTTCAGGAGCAGACGCCGAGATGGCGCACCGCGTCAACGATCTTCTGCTCCCAGTGGTGAAGGGCGTGAGCTCCGAACGGGCTTACGAAATCCTGACCGAGTCGCTGCAAACGCTCGGAGGGTCGGGCTATTTGACCGACTACCCCATCGAGCAGTACGCCCGTGATGCCAAGATCGACTCGCTCTATGAAGGCACCACGGCAATCCAGGCCTTGGATTTCTTCTTCCGCAAGATCATTCGCGACCGCGATCAAGCCTTTGAGCACGTGGCATCGCAGATCCGTCACACCATCGATACCTGCGATGAGACACTGCGTCCGTCTGCCGACCTGCTGCAGACCGCGCTCGACGACGTAACGGCAATGACCGCCACCCTGACCGGGTATCTGATGGGTGCCGCCGAACAGCAGGAGGAGATATACAAAGTCGGTCTCGCATCGGTGCGGTTTTTGCTCGCCGTCGGCGACTTGCTCATCGGATGGCGGCTCCTCGTCCAAGCCAACCTCGCTCAAGCTGCGTTGGCCGCAGCGCCGGCCAGCGACGAAGCGTTCTATCGAGGCAAGATCGCCACCGCGCGATTCTTTGCCAAGAACATGCTCCCGAACCTCACCGCACTGCGCGGAATCGTCGAGGCTATCGACGACGACATCATGGCGCTTCCCGAAGCGGCGTTCTAGAGATACGCACGCTCAGTACGATTTCGGCAAGCCGAG
The DNA here is from genome assembly GCF_049673265.1 of Mycobacterium sp. GTDB lineage: Bacteria > Actinomycetota > Actinomycetes > Mycobacteriales > Mycobacteriaceae > Mycobacterium. Next base: position 4,660 of record NZ_JBATXN010000554.1, read on the forward strand.
GCTGTGCTGCGCAATGTGGTTGAGGATCATCTCGCGGGTAATCGGCACGGTTTTGAACAGCCGGACGAACTCGTACATGTTGGCCAGTGCGACTTCACGGGTAAACCCACTTCCACCGTGCACCTCGATCGCCTGATCCAGGCAGCGGATCGCCGCATCGGCAGACAGGAACTTGGCCATGTTGCTGGCTTCGCCGGCGTCAACTCCGGCGTCGTAACCGGCGGCGGCGTGGCGGGTCATCAGCCGGGCAGCCTCAAGCGCAATCTTGGCCTCCGCCAACGGATGGGCGATGCCTTGGTGCGCGCCGATCGGTGCCTGCCACACCTGGCGTTCCCGGGCGTAGGCCACCGCCTTATCAAGGGCGTAGCGGCTGACACCGTTGCAGATCGCGGCGATGATCACCCGCTCGGGGTTCATACCGTCGAACGCGACTCGCAGCCCGTTGCCTTCGCCGCCGACCAACCGATCCGCCGGAACCGCGACGTTGTCGAAGAACACGGTGAACGATTTGTCGGTGATCTCGAACGTCATTGGGATGCGATGCATCTCGATACCCGGCGTGTCCCGGTCGACGAGGAACAGCGAAAGCTGTGCGCGGCCTCGGGCGTCGGTGCCGGTGCGGGTGACCACGAGAATGGCATCGGCTTGGTCGGCGGCGGTGATGAATGTCTTTTGCCCGCTGATGTAGTACTTGTCGCCGTCGCGGCGTGCGGTGGTGGCGAGTTGGTGGCTGTTGGATCCGGCATCGGGTTCGGTGATCGCGAACGCGATCTTGGCCGTTCCCGCAGCCATCGGCGCCAGCCATTGCTGTTTCTGCTCGTGGGTGGCGTGCCGAGACAGCAGGCTGCCGACGATCCCGGGCGAGATCATCAGCATGATCTGCGGGCAACCCGCGGCGGCGGACTCCTCGGCGACAACATTTATCGCGCTCAATCCCATTCCCCCGCCGCCGTATTCCTCCGGCAGGTTCACTCCGACGAAACCGCCCGCTGCCAATGCTTCCCAGAGCTCCGTGGGATGTTGCAGGGTTTCACTGCACCGGGTGAAGTATTCGTTGCCGAAGCCGGCGACGATACCGTGGACTGAAGCCCGTAACTCGGCTTCTTCGATGTCGCTGAGTATCAACGGAAGTCCATCCAATGCCCATGCGGGGTGAAACCGAGGATAAACGGAATCTCGATGCGGCATATCGGTCCCGCGGTGACGTCGTCGGTATCGAAAATAACGTACTCGCCGAGGTTTTCGGTCCAGCGCGACACCGGGACCATCAGGTAGCCGTCACCTTCGGGCGCATCGGCGGTGCGCGGCACAAATGTCGGCTCCATCACCAGCGCCGGGCGCTCATGCCGCAGCCGATACTGCTGCTCGGCGCCGGTGGTGCGGTCGCGCACTACCAGGCTGTGCATCCGCATCCCGTTGCCCTTGGCATCCCCGCCGATCAGATATCCCCAGCGGTGCCCGCGGCCGTAGAAGCGTTCGTCGACCTTGGGCAGCTCGCACGGCCGATCGTCGAGCAGTTCGGATTTCGCGCCGCCGCCGGCCAGGTCGACCGTCCAGCGTCCCAGTGTGCTGCGCGCCAGGTTGAAGAACAGTGCGACGTCGTCACCCTGAAACCTGTCGATGTCCAACGGGAACGGCGGGCGCTCGAAGATCGGGGCTTCCAACGTCAGGGTGTCGCCGTCGACGTCGGCGGCCAACGTGTGCATCACATACTGCGGCTCGATCTCCACTGTGATCCAACGAATTTCGCCGTGTTCGACGTCGTCGCGTGGCACCAGCGCCAGCATGGTCGGTAGCTCCGGATGCCAGCCTTGCACCGACTGCCCGTGCTCAATCCGATCCGGATCGAACACGAAACCCTGAAACGGCAACACCATCCAGTCCGGGGTCAGCCACATGTCGTGGACCTCCGAGGAATATGGAGCATCCCAGAGCTCGCGGGAGGTCACCGTGCCGTCCGGTTGCACGACGTGGACCGTGACGTAGGGCTTGTGGTTGCTGTAAGCCCAGCCGTACAGAGTGCCGCTCTCGGCATCCCATTTCGGGTGCGCGGTGAACGCGGCATCGCCGTAGCCGGCCTTGTCGAAGATCCCGCGGGACAGCTGCGGTGACCACGGCACCACTCCCCGGGTTTCCAGGGTGATCGGATCCAGTGCCACCGGGGGGCTGCCCTGCTCTCCCGACGCGAGGATCTCCCCCGCGAACGGGAAGCAGTTGATGTTGTTGGTGCCCTGCGGAATTCCGCGGGTGAATTCGTCACGTATCGCGGCGCCGAAGCCGATGTTGCGCCAGTCGGTCCACTCCCCGTCAGACCAGCAGAACATGCCGCGCTGATGCTTGTCCTCCAGTTGGTATTTGGGAGTGCGAACCCAGCGGTTGCGAAAGTCGGCGCGGCCGTTGTCGAACGTGAGACCTTGGAGCATGCCGTCCATCGCCAGCAGGCCGTTGGCGCCCTGTCGGGTCGGCCGTTTGAACGTCGGGCCGACTCGGTAGAACCCGCCGGCCAGTTCCTTCGGGATTTCGCCGAAACTGGTCACGCAATCCTCGACGGTCGCCTCGAACCGCATCGGCCGGAACGCGCCGGTGAGCACTGCGGCGTTGGGGACATTTGCCATGACGACTTAGTATACTAAGTGTCGTGACAATCACAAGACCCTCTCGTGCGCCCGACGCGGTGGCCGCTGCCCTGCGCCGGCGAATTCTGTCCGGCGAACTTGTGCCTGGCGATTCGCTGCCCACCGAAGGCGAACTGGTCAATCAACTCGGCGTCAGCCGGGAAACGGTGCGGATGGCGCTGCGGCTGCTGGACGCCGAGGGACTCACCGCCACCAGCCAGGGACGCAGCGGGGTCCGCATCCGTCATCCCGAGCCCGAACGGACTGCTCATTCACTGGTGCAGTTATTCACCCTCACAAAAGCCACCTGGGGCGACCTGCTGGAGTTCCGAAAAATGCTCGAACCCGCCGCGGCAGCCCACGTCGCCGAGCACGCCACCGCTCAACAACGCGAGCGCATCGCCGTGGTCGCCGAGCGCGGCATCGCACCCGACGGCACCGGCTACCACGAATTTCACGAGCTGCTGGTACAGGCCAGCGGAAACCCGCTTCTCACTACGGTTCTGGCGGCGGTCGAACAGGCGGTGCGCTGGGCCGCCGCCGAGCAGGACATCACTCAATATGACCGCGACGAAGCAGCAAAATCACATCGCGCGATCGCCGCGGCGATCACCGCTAAAGACCCGCAGAAGGCCGAACGCCGGATGCGCCAGCACCTGGATGCCGCGCTGCGCCACGTCGAGACGTCGGGATTGCGTGGGGCGCCGATGATTCCGCCATCACGCTGGAGCGGCGATAACACCGACCTGCCCTGGCGTTGAGGAGCTCTCAGTTCTTGCTGCGCCAGCCACGTTCGAACGGCAGCCGCCACGCACGCGGGGCAATCAGCGGGTGGACCGCGTTGGGACCCCATGAATCGAGGTCGTAGCTATGTGCCAGTGGCGGGTCTTCGAGCAGCGGGGCCGAGACCTCCCAGAGCCGCTCAATACCCTCAGCGGAGTTGTACAACGTCCGGTCGCCGCGCATCGCATCGAGAATCAACCGCTCGTATGCCTCCAGGACGTCGCCCGCGTGCCCGGTTTCTTCCATGGTGAACTGCAGGCTGAGCTTGTCCAGCTTCATCCCCGGGCCGGGCCGCTTGCCGTAGAACGACAGGGACATCTTGGACACATCGGCCAGATCGAACGTCAGGTGATCCGGACCCTTCTTTCCGACGCCGGAGCCGGCCGGGAACATGCTGCGCGGCGGCTCGTGAAACGCGATCGAGATGATGCGCTGTCCCTCAGCGAGGCCCTTGCCGGTGCGCAGAAAGAACGGGACACCCGCCCAACGCCAATTGTCGATCTCGCATTCGAGCGCGACGAACGTTTCGGTGTCCGATTCGGCCGATACCCCAGGCTCGTCGCGGTAACCCCGGTATTGCCCGCGCACCACCTTGTTGGGATCAAGCGGGCGCATCGAGCGGAAAACCTTGTTCTTCTCCTCGCTGATCGCCTCTGAAACAAGCTCGGTGGGCGGCTCCATCGCGACGAACGCCAGAATCTGGAATAAGTGGGTGACCACCATGTCCTTGAACGCCCCCACCGATTCGTAGAACTGGGCGCGGCCCTCCAGCGTGAGCCGCTCCGGCACGTCGATCTGGATGTGGTCGATGAAGTTTCGATTCCAGATCGGCTCGAACAATCCGTTCGCGAATCGGAATGCGAGGATATTCTGCGCGGCCTCCTTACCCAGGAAGTGATCGATCCGGAAGATCTGTTCTTCTTCGAATATCTCGTGAATCGCCTTGTTCAACTCTCGTGCGCTGCCCAGATCGATGCCGAAAGGCTTTTCCATGATGACCCGAGAGTTCTGGACCAAGTCCAGCTTGCTCACCGTCTCCATGACCTTCATCACCGCCGCAGGCGGCACACTCAGGTAGTGCAGCAGACGGGCATCACCACCGAGTTCGTCGATCTGCTCTCTGACCGCGCTACCTAGCTCCTCCGGACCGCCGTGCAGGGAAACGTAATTCAAGTTGGCGGAGAACTGATCCAAAAGTTCGTCGTCAACGTCGTGGTTGGAGAATTCGTGGCAAGCCTTAAGCACCAGCTTGCGAAAGTCCGCGGTGTCCAGTTCATCGAGCGACGTGCCAATAATGCGCATCTCGGGCGCCAAGTTGGAACAGGACAGGTGAAAGAGGCCGGGCAGCAACTTCCGGCGCGCCAAATCGCCTGTGGCGCCGAACATTACGATGACATGCGGCTCCGCACCGGTGCCCTTCTCGTTGGCCCCGCGGGCTATGGCGTCGCTCACAATGATGAGGTTACCCAGCCCCAGTGCAACTTCAACCCTTAGACGGTGAAACCGAGGGCGCGCAGTTGATCGCGGCCGTCGTCGGTGATCTTGTCCGGGCCCCACGGCGGGTTCCACACCCAGTTGATCCGCAGTTCGTCCACCAGACCGGCGCCGACCAGCGCGCTACGCGACTGGTCTTCGATGACGTCGGTCAGCGGGCAGGCCGGCGACGTCAACGTCATGTCGATCAGCGCGATGGTCCCTTCGTCGCCCTCTTCCAAGTTCAGGCCGTAGACCAGTCCGAGGTCGACCACGTTGATGCCCAGTTCGGGGTCGACGACGTCGTGCATGGCCTCCTCGACGTCGGCGAGCAGCTCGTTATCCGGTGCGGCGGTTTCGCTCATCCTTGACCTCCTCCGCGCTGGCCTGGGCCAGCGCATCTTTAAACGCCATCCAGCCCAACAGCGCACATTTGACCCGGGCGGGATATTTGGCGACGCCCGCGAACGCGATACCGTCGCCGAGTACATCCTCGTCGCCGGCGACGGTGCCCCGCGAAGCCACCATCTCGGTGAACGCGGTGACGGTCTTGATCGCTTCGCCCACCGTTTGCCCAATCACCTGCTCGGTGAGCACCGAGGTGGCCGCTTGGCTGATCGAGCAGCCCTGCCCGTCGTAGGAGACATCGGCGATCTGCTCACCGTCTTCTGACAGCGCGACCCGCAGCGTGACCTCGTCGCCGCACACCGGGTTGAGGTGGTGCACCTGCGCGCCGAACGGCTCGCGCAGCCCGCGGTGCTGCGGATGCTTGTAGTGATCGAGGATCACGTCTTGGTAGATCTGTTCCAGGCGCACGGCGGCTCACGCCTCGCCGAAGAAGTCGAGGGCATGCTGCACGCCGGCTACCAGCCGATCGACCTCCTCCTGGGTGTTGTAAAGCGCGAACGATGCGCGCGCGGTGGCGGCCAGACCAAACCGGCGGTGCAACGGCAATGCGCAGTGGTGTCCGACTCGCACAGCGATCCCGTCGTCGTCGAGGACCTGGCCAACGTCGTGGGCATGCACGCCGTCGACGACAAAGGACACCGGTGATCCGCGGTGCTCCATCGATGTCGGTCCGATGATCCGCACGCCGTCGATGCCGGACAGTCCCTCGATCGCGGCGGCGGTCAGCTGATGTTCGTGATTTGCCACCGCGTCCATACCGATTGCGCCGAGGTAGCGTACGGCCGCAGCCAGTCCGACCACTTGAGAGGTCATCGGAGTGCCGGCCTCAAACCGCTGCGGCGGAGCCGCATAGGTGGACGTTTCCATGGCGACGTTCTCGATCATCGATCCGCCGGTAAGAAACGGCGGCATCGCGGCGAGCAGCTCGCGACGCCCGTACAGCACACCGATTCCGTTGGGGCCCAGCATCTTATGCCCGGAAAACGCCGCAAAATCCACGTCGAGGGCATGAAAGTTCACGGGCTCGTGCGGCACCGACTGGCACGCGTCCAGCACGGTCAACGCGCCCACGGCGCGCGCTCGGGCTACCAGCTCGGCGACCGAGGCTAGCGCTCCGGTGACGTTCGAATGATGGCTGAACGCAACGACTTTGACATGGTCGTCGAGCCGTAGCGACTCCAGATGGATACGCCCATCGTCGGAGACGCCATACCAGCGCAGCGTCGCATCGGTGCGCCGGGCCAGTTCCTGCCACGGGACGAGGTTGGCGTGGTGCTCAAGCTCGGTAACGACGATGACGTCCCCGGGCCCGACGGCATGCTCGAAGCGGTTGTCGCCGAACACGTAGGACACCAGGTTGAGCGCCTCGGTCGCATTCTTGGTGAACACCAGCTCCTCGGCGTGCGCGCCGACAAAAGCTGCGATGTCCGCGCGCCCCTGCTCGTAGGCGTCCGTGGCCTCCTCCATCAGCTGGTGTGCTCCGCGGTGCACTCCGCCGTTGGATGTCAACAGGAATTCGCGTTCGGCGTCGAGAACTTGCACCGGCCGCTGCGAGGTTGCACCGGAATCTAAGTACGCCAACTGATTTCCGCCCCGCATCACCCGCTTGAGGATCGGGAAGTCGGCGCGGATCGCGTCGACGTCCAGTGAGGTGGCGGAA